>JAGDCE010000088.1 GCA_017958705.1 Clostridia bacterium | reverse complement strand
TCGCCAAAAGAAAGATGTCGTCCGGCGAGCTCGCCCAGAGGATAGGCATAACGCAGGCAAATCTTTCAATACTGAAAACTAACAAGGCGAGGGTGATCCGCTTCTCGACGCTCGAGGCGATCTGCAGGGAGCTGCAGTGTCAGCCCGGCGACATACTCGAATACTGCGAGGACGAGGACAGCCCGTACTGAAAGAGGCAGGATACAAAATGAAAAAGATAATCTCGCTGTTACTCTGTGTGCTTTTCACCGCGGCGCTCTGCGTTTCCGCGGCGGCTGATACAAGCTACGACCGGCTGCTGTTGAACGACAAAAAAGTGAACGGCAACAACATCATGGCCTCGTACGTTACCATAAATGAGGGAGATCATCTTTATCTGCTCGGCTGGGCGGTGAATAAACAGGCCAAAAGTAAGCTCAAAGAGGCGTTTTACACGGTCGACGGCAAGGAATACAAATGCACGGACAACTACCGCGACAGGACCGACGTCGCGGAAGCGCTCGGGCTCGATCCCGAACTCGGCGTGCACGCCGGCATAGGCAAGGACGACGACGCGTGCGAGCTGATCGGCATAGACAAGCTGAAGCCCGGCGAATACGACGTAGTCATCAAGGCGAGATACGAGGACGGATCTGTAGAGGATCTTGTCGGCGCGTCGTTTACGCTAAATGTGACCGGGACCGTGACGGTCGACGAAAGCGAATTCAGTGTGGATGATACGAGGTTGGCGAACATGAAGCTTATCGCATACAAAGACGGCTGCAGCTACGCGTTTTACGGGCTTGCGAAATTCGAGCTCGAAAAGCCTTACAAACACGGCGACGCTCCGGATTACGCCGTATTCACAAAATTCTTCGATTATAAGCTCGAGGATGTGAGTAAAAACACGGAGAGCATATACGATGAAAAGACCGGGATAACGCTTTTCGGCAGCGGAAATAAGAATTTGACGGACGAGGCCGTGAGCAAATACGCGGCGAGGTTCGCGCTGTATGAGGACGCCGTATACGGCTCGGCGGCGCGCGACTATTCGGAATTCGCCGGAAAGAGGCCCGACAAATACAAGGCGGCGCCGTATGAGGACCGGCTCGTCTGCGTTGCATACTCGACGTGGATGTACAAGGGCGACAACCGCTTCGCTAACAGCTGGGAGCGTCCTTTGATAGGCAATTACACGACGCTCGACTGCCCGTGGGCGCTGAAGGCTCACGCTGAGCTACTTTACGACGCGAACGTCGATTTCGTGCTCGTCGACTGGTCGAACAACGTTGATTACGATTTCTACAACAAGAAGGATTACAGAGGCGGCAGAGCGAGAAACGATTTCGAGACGATAGAAATGGGCACGACTCAGCTTTTCGAGGGCTGGTCACAGCTTGAAAACACGCCGAAGATCGCCGTATTCATCGGCTGTCCCGGCGACGGTGACGCGATAAAGGACGGCAGACTTCAGAAAAAAGCCGATCAGGTCTACCGCGAATATATAGAAAACGAAAAATACAAGGATCTGTATCAGACTTACCTCGGCAAGCCCCTGCTCGTCGTGTATCTCGGCACGCCGGCGCTTTCGCAGTCAAGGCTTGAAAAGCTGTGGAACGACGACCGCTTCACGGTGAGGTTCCTGACCGGGTATATCGGTCAGCAAAGCATGTTCAACAATAAGACGCGCGCCGCGACTCAGCCGATCTGGAGCTGGGAGGAGCGCGAACAGCAGTGCTACGCCGTCAACGGCGACGTTGTGGAATGTATGACCGTGCAGTCCGCGTGGAGAGCGCAGAACAGAGAAGGACAGGACGGATACATCCCGTCGTCCGGCAGAGAGAACGGCGACACGCTTCTCAAAATGTGGGCGAGGGCGATAGAATTCGGGCCGCAGATCGTTCTCTGCCCCACCTGGAACGAGTATTCAAAGGGCGAACAGCCCACGCCGGAGATAAACAAGGACCTTGAACCGTCGAAAGAAGCCGGAACGTTTTACTATGATATCATGAAAGAACAGATAAAGATATTCAAAAATCTCAATGCGGAACAGACGGTCCCCGTCGATGAAACGACGGACACCGTCACCGAGCCCGTGACGGAAGCGCCGGACACGGTCGAAACCGCCGCGCCGGACGACGAGACTACAAAGGAAACGGAAACGACTGAAAAGCAGAGCAATCTCAAACCGTTCCTCTATACCGCCGCCGCGGTCGTGCTCGCCGCGGTGATAGCCGTCGGCACGTTCATTTTCCACAGGAAAAAGAGCGAAAAGCAGATGAAAAAGCATAAATAAACGACACGAAAACAGGCTGACTGTCCCGGCCTGTTTTTGTTTCATCCCGACCCGGGCGGAAAGACCGGCGCCGCAACACGGCGTTTTTGAAAAAAAGCTCCGCAAAAGCCGAATTTTGTCCATACAAGACGGCAAAAACACCTTGACTGACGAAATAAAATGTAATATTATATATAGCAGGAAATATCGTAAGGGGGATATCCGAAATGTATATCAAGAACAGCAGGATCGAATTCAAAGGTAAAGAAAGCAACGATCCGTTCTCGTTCCGTTTTTACGACAAGAACAGGATCATAAACGGCAAAACCATGGGCGAACATCTGAAGTTCGCCATGAGCTGGTGGCACACCGTGAACGCCTCCGGCACGGATATGTTCGGCGG
>JAGDCE010000087.1 GCA_017958705.1 Clostridia bacterium | reverse complement strand
GCTTCATTAGGCAACCAAGTTGCCGTCTTCATTAGGGCATAGCCCGTCTTCATTAGTGAGCGAAGCGAACGTCTTCATTATACCGGTTGAACACGAAAAAGCAGACTGATTTTGTTCTCAGTCTGCTTTTGTTAAGTGCGCACTTACTCACCACTCGAATGTGAGGTGAAAAAACTTCCTTATGACGGTCGGGCATTTACCGTGCTGTTTTTTATTTTCGGGGCAAGTTATTCCGGCAGCTCGTCCGCGCGGATACGCGTCAGGCCGCCGTCGTAAAGATAAGTGTCAAACGAATACGCCGGGACGGTCAAAGGGAACGTTTTTCCGTGAAGCGTCAGCGAGACGGCGCGGTCGGCGTCCGTTGGGTTGAACAGACGGAGCACGTCGCCGCGTCCGTACCCGCTTTGTTTATAAGCGGAGAGGACTACGCAGTCGTCGCCCTCGAATAATACGGGCGCCTCCGGTTTCTGCCCGTCGCCCGATGGGAAGAACGACATGCAGTACGGCGCCTCGCAGTATTCCTGCGTCAGACGCTCCGCCCGGTCTAACAGCCCCTCGCCGCCGCTGATCCTGAATTCGAATACCTGCTCTGACGTGTCCATGTGCGGCATGAATCTGTCGTCCGGCATGACGCGGCGGTCACCCAGCGGGTGCGCCGTGTACGGAACGGTGTGCAGCAGCGATATTTTGTATTCATCGCCTTCGACGCTTGAGCCGTAAGTCGATCTGCAGCGCACGAGCACGCCGTTTTCACCCTCGGAGATATATTTGTATCTCTGCGATACCGTCTCGTCGCCGTTCATTGAAAGCTCCTCGCGTCCGTACGGGACCTGACCGACGACTGATTCAAGATTATCAGCCGGCAGGGAGAGTTTTATCATTTTCTGCTTTTCGTCAACGCGTATACGGACCGAAACGTCGATATCTGCGCCGTTTTTGTGCAGACCGTACCGTATCAGCGCGCGCGAGCTGCCGTAACCGAAAGCCGCCTCGACGACGGTACGCACGGCGCCGTTCTCGATCACGCGCACGGGCGGGATGCCGTCCGTCATGCAGTATTCCGCGGTTTGCTTTTCGTCAAGCAGCGTGAAACTGCCGAGCACGTCGCGGTAAGATCCCACCGTCATGCCCCACGCATCCGCTTTGTCGGCTAATATGTCGATCCGGCACGCGTCGTGCAAAAGCTCAACTCCGTCAACGGAATACGAGGTGATAAGTCCCGTGTCCTTGCCTATCTTCACGCGCATTTTTCCGTTGTCAAATACAAATTCGCCGTTCTTTTCGGGCAGCTGTCCCGGCTTCTGCTTTTTTGTTTCCTCAAATTTGCAGTTGAAGCGCGTTATGCCGCAGGGCTTTGCCTCGGCGTAAAAGCTTATGCGCTTGCGCCAGTCTATCGGTATGTTCGAAAGCTCCTTTTCGGGCTGACACGGCACCTCAACTCCGTTTTCGTCGTACAAGTGCGGATATTTGACGGTGTCTCCCCAGCCCTGATCCCAGAGCATGAATTCACATTCGAACACGCCTTTGACGGGGTACGGATGAGGATTGCAGACGATCACCGGTATCTCGTCGGGGGCCGCCGCCGGCTGTCCCGCGCACAGAGCGAAAACGGACGCGGCGCGGAGTTTCGTCAGCGCGTCGTACGCCCCGCCGAGCTGCCTTATGCCCATCGCCTCGACCGGCTCGACTGACGAGCCGGGCAGATAATCGTGGAAAGTGGCGAACAACAGCGCTTTTTCCGCCTCCGTCAGTGCTTCGGTCGGGTATCCGTGCGCGAAACGGCTGAGCATGCACAGCTTTTCCGTCCCGTAGTACGCGTCCTCGAGCGCCCGGTACATCGCCTTAAGCTTCGACTGGCTCGTATAACAGCCGACCGCCCACGGATTGATACTTTTGTCCCATACGGGCAGAGAAGACCTGTCAAGCTTGTCAAAATAGTCGTTCGGGCTGCCGTGCACCACTCTGTCGCCGTTCTTTTCGGCGTCGGAAATAAAAGCGTCGAGTTTGTCGAGATCGTCCTCGGACGCGCCGCCGCCGTGGTCGCCGACGCCCCAAAGGCATATAGCAGAGCCGCCGTCGGGCAGATCGTTCAGATGATGCGCCGCTTTCAGATGCGCCGTGCCGAGCGCGGTGCCGTAGCCGTTCGGCTGGCGCTCGCCGATGATCTCCGACCCGTCGAAGCCGATCCACCTGTACGTGTTCGGCATCTGTATGTGTCCGTCGTCCGGGCGGCAGTGGATGTAATATTTATACCCGCATTTTGAAAGTATCTGCACGAGCCCGCGGCTGTGGCCGAAGCTGTCGTAGTTGTTCGCGACGTCCGGTATCACGCCGAAATTCTCGTAAAAGTATTTGCGTCCGTACGCTGCCTGCCGTATGAACGTCTCGCCCGACGGCATATTGCAGTCAGGCTGAACGTACCAGCCGCCGACGATGACCCATTTTCCCTCGCCGACGAGTTTTTTTATCTCCTCGAACAGCGGCGGCTCGTACTCCTTTACCCATTCGTAAAGCGACGCCTCGTTGTGGCAGAAAACGTACTTATCGCGCTGACGGCAGAATTTCGCCGCCACGCGGAACGTCGACACGGCGGCCGCCGCGCCTTCCTCCCATTCCCATTGCCAGACGGGGTCGAGATGAGCGTTTGAGATCAGATATACCGTTTTGTTCATGTTGTCCTCACAGTCTCAGCAGAGCGGAGAGCCCGTCCGCGGAATATGCGCCGCACCGCTCGATCGCGACACGGCTGTTCTTGTTGAAATTCGTGTGACCTATGAATCTGTATAAAGACGCGGCGGCGTCGACGAATCCCTCCTCCGTCTCACACCCGGCGGACGCGAAGCGCAGGAGCGCGTATTCGCAGACGATACCGCAAAGCGCCGTTTTTATATCGTCGCCCGGAAAGTCCGTCAGAAACATCCGGTTAACGATAAGGTTTTCATACCGGTTCTCCGCTTCGGGAAAACGGCGGTCGAACGCCTCGATTTCGCGGTACAGCGCCTCCTCTTTTCCGCCGTACCCGCGGACGGCTTCGTCAACGGTCTCGGCAAAGCGCTCCGACGCCTCCGCCATCGCGGCGGTATACGCGCAGAGCAGCCCGTAATAAGAGTCCGAAAGACCGCGCGGCAGAACGTCCGGCAAAAGCTCCGCGATCCGCTCTTTAAGCGGCTTTTCGCGGCGCTGCAGCGCATTCACGTACGACGCCATAGGCTCGGGGAGCGGCGCGGAGAACGTCAGCGGTTTTTCGCGCATCAGCAGCTCGACGACGCGCTCACAGCTTGCGGAACAGCCGGCGTGCGTTCCGGTCACCGAGCGCGGATACATCCGGCACACCGCGGGCAGGACCTCCTCGCCGCAGGCGAGCTGAAGCGAGCACAGTCCCTCGTCGTTTATCAGCCGGCATTTTCCGGTGTAAGACGGCTTCATCATCGCATACCGCTCCGGGCGCGGATCGTCGACGACGGCGAGCGCGCAGTCGAGGATGCTCCGCAGATCAGCCGGGCAGTCCAGTCCGAGCAGACGGAAGTACTCCTCGTCGGATACCGTTATACCCCAACCGCCGCAGCAGACGCTGCGGCACTGTCCGCATTTGCATTTGAATTTATCGAAATAATCAGCCGAAATCATATCTTTTTCCCTTTTGATTTATAAAGAGATTATATCACGGATGACGCGGAAAATCAATAGGCGGCACTAAATTAACCCGGGGGCGTGTTTATTCTTTTTATATGGATTGACTTTTTGCGCGTTTTGTGGTACAATACAAAAAACTATACATAAACGGTAAACGATATGAAGTACATTTCAACACGCGGAGGCGTGCAGGGCGTCAGCTCCGCCGCCGCGATCAAAAAAGGAATAGCGGACAACGGCGGGCTTTTCGTGCCGGACCGCATACCGCTTTTGACGGAAGAGCTGTTTTCGCGCATCGCCGGGCTCGACTACGCCGGCCGCGCTGCGGAGATCCTCTCGCTGTTTCTGCCCGATTACGACAAAGACGAGCTGCTCGCGGACTGCCGCGCGGCGTATAAGGAAAGCTCGTTTTCAGGCGGCGCCGCGCCGGTATCAAAGCTCGGAGAGGGCAGATATATGCTCGAGCTGTTCCACGGACCGACGTGTGCGTTCAAGGATATGGCGCTGCAGATAATGCCGCGTCTGCTTTCGCGCGCCCTGACCTCGACGGGCGAGGATCATACGGCGTATATCCTCGTCGCGACCTCGGGCGATACCGGAAAAGCGGCGCTCGAAGGATACCGCGACATTGACGGTGTGCGCATAAAGGTGTTCTACCCGGTCGACGGCGTCAGCGATATACAGAAGCTGCAGATGTCGACGCAGGAGGGCGGCAACGTCTCCGTACAGGCGATAAACGGCAATTTCGACGACGCGCAGAACGGCGTCAAAAAGATATTCGGCGACGCGGCGCTCAACCGCGAGCTGTACGGCAAAGGCTATATACTGACGAGCGCGAACTCCATCAACTGGGGCAGGCTCGCGCCGCAGATCGTATATTATATAAGCGCGTACGCTGATCTGTGCGCGCAGGGCGTGATCAAAGCCGGCGACCGCATCGCGTACTGCGTCCCCACCGGCAACTTCGGCAATATTTTCGCGGGATATATCGCGTACCGCATGGGTCTGCCGGTGTCGAAATTCATCTGCGCGTCAAATGAAAACAACGTGCTGACCGATTTTCTGCAGACCGGCGTGTACGACAGAAACAGAGTGTTCCGGCAGACGGTGTCGCCGTCCATGGATATACTGATCTCGTCAAACCTCGAACGCCTCCTGTACTTTACCGTCGGTGCGGGAAAGACCGCGGCGTATATGAGACAGCTCGCCTCGACCGGCAGATATGAGATCAGCCGCGAGGAGCTTTTGAAGATCGGCGCGATATTCGAGGGCGGCTGCACAAGCGAGGCACAGACGCTTTCCGAAATAAAAGATACTTACGAACAGACCGGCGTGCTGATCGACACGCATACCGCCGTCGCCGCAAGACAGGCGCGCGAGTACGCGGAGCGCACCGGACAGACCGTCGTCACCGTGTCGACCGCCAGCCCGTACAAATTCGCGCCCGCCGTGCTTGAAGCGCTCGGCCACAAGGTGCGCGGCGACCGCGGCGTGCTCTCGCCGCTTTACGAGCTGTCCGAGCTGACCGGCACAAAGATACCGGCTCCGCTCGCCTCGCTTTCGACAAAGAAAGTCAGATTCAGCGGATCGATCGACCCGTCGGAGATGGCGAGCTCGCTTGTCTGATATGGGAAACGAATATACGGCGATAGCCGCGCTCTACGACGGCTTCAGAGGTGAATCGCCCAATATGTGGGCGGCGTATATGGACGAGCTTTTCAGCCGTTTCGCCGAAAAGAAGCCGCATACCGTGCTCGACCTTTGCTGCGGCACCGGCACCGTCACGGCGGCGATGTGCCGCCTCGGGTACGATATGATCGGGATAGACCGCTCGGAGGAGATGCTCGCGCTCGCGCACGAACACGCGCCGTCGGCGCTGCTGCTGCACCAGGATATGCGCAGCATAGACCTTTACGGCACGGTCGACGCTGTGATCTGCTGCCTTGACAGCATAAACTATTTGCCGGAATACGACGACGTCGAGCGGACGTTTTCCGGCGTCTGCCGGTTCCTGCCGCCGTCGGGACTTTTCATCTTCGACGTGAATACAAAAAAGCGGTTCGAGGAAAAATACGGCAAAAACGATTTCATACTTGAAAACAAAAACGGACTTATCGCCTGGTCGTGCGATTACAGGCCGAGACTGCGCCGCTGTGACTTCTATCTGTCGTGTTTCGTGCCCGGCGAGGACGGCAGATACACGCGCCGCGACGAGGAGCAGAGCGAATATCTGTATTCGGACGGGCAGCTGCGCGCCGCAGCGGAGAAGAGCGGATTCGAGGTACTCGCGGCGTATGACCGCATGGCGCTCCACGACGCCGATGAAGACAGCGAGAAGGTCCATTACGTACTGAGAAAGAAAACACAGGGATGAGCAGGATCATAAGAGCGATGACGAAGGACGGTTCAGCCGTCGCGATGGTCATCGATTCGACCGATATAGTAAACGAAGCGATAAAATATCACAACACCTCGCCTACGGCGACGGCGGCGCTCGGCAGGACGCTGACCGCGGCTTCGCTCATGGGCTCGAGGCTCAAAAACAAAGACGATCAGGTCACCTTGACGTTCAAGGGCGACGGACCAGCCGGCATCATAATGGCGGTGGCTGATTATTACGGCAACGTAAAGGGGTATATCGAAAATCCCGCCGTCGATCTGCCGCTGAAGCCGAACGGAAAGCTTGACGTATCGGGCGCAGTCGGCGCCGGATACATGAGCGTCGTGCGCGACGTCGGGCTGAAAGAGCCCGTCACCGGCATTTTGCAGATCGTCTCCGGCGAAATCGCCGAGGACGTCGCGTCGTATTACGCGAACAGCGAGCAGACGCCGACGCTGCTTTCGCTCGGCGTGCTCGTCGACCGCGATCTTTCGTGCGCCGGTGCCGGCGGCGTGCTCGTGCAACTGTTGCCGCACGCCGACGACGAAATCGTAAAGATACTTGAAAACAACGTGGTAAACGTCACCGGCATATCTTCGCTGATCGCCGGCGGTCAGAGCTGCGAACAGCTGCTCGACCGCGTGCTCGACGGTATCGGATACGATCTGTTCGACGAGACCGAGGTCGGATACGTCTGCGACTGCAGCCGCGAGCGGATGCTGCGCGCCGTGCTCTCGCTCGGGCAAAAGGAACTGCAGAAGATCTTCAGCGAGCAGGAGACGATAGAGGTCTGCTGCCGCTTCTGCAATAAAAAATTCAGTTTTGACAAGAGTATAACGGGGTGATATTATGGAAAACGAGATCTATACCATACCGCTGTCAAAAATAATCGAGGAATTCCAGCTGCAGACGATATACTGCCCGGACGACCCCGAAAAGATCGAGGTCAGCCGCAGCGACGTTAACCGTCCCGGGCTGAAGCTGTCCGGCTTCGGCAAGCTGTTCGACCGCGACAGGATCCAGATAATAGGAAGGGTGGAGTACGAATATCTCTGCTCGCTGCCGGACGATCAGCGCAGACAGAGTTTCGAGAGCCTGGCTAAGGAAAAGCCGGTCTGTATCGTGTTCACGACCGATCTGCCGATCTCCGACGATCAGGTCCTCGTCTGCCGTGAAAACGGCGTGCCGCTGCTTCGCACACAGATGCTGACGAGCGCGTTCATGTCTGCGCTCATCGCATCTCTGAACGTATCGCTCGCGCCGCGTATAACACGCCACGGCGTGCTCGTCGAGGTGTACGGCGAAGGTATACTCATGCTCGGCGATTCCGGCGTCGGCAAGAGCGAGACGGCGATAGAGCTCGTCAAGCGCGGCCACAGACTTATCGCGGACGACGCGGTCGAGATCAAACGCGTCTCGGCGACTACGCTCGTCGGCTCCGCTCCGGAGATAATCCGCCATTACGTCGAGCTGCGCGGGATAGGCATCGTCGACGTCCGCCGCCTGTTCGGTATGGGCGCGGTAAAACTCACGGAGAAGATCGACCTCGTGATCGCTCTTGAACAGTGGGTGCAGGGCAAGATGTACGACCGCTTCGGACTCGAATCGGAATATACGGAGATACTCGGTATCAATATACCGTCTATCACGATCCCCGTCCGCCCCGGCAGAAACCTCGCGATCATAATCGAGATCGCCGCGATGAACAGCCGCCAGAAGAAAATGGGCTACAATACGGCGGAGGAGTTCAACAAACGTCTCATGGGTCAGATAAACGGCGGCCAGTAAAATACAAAACCGATACAAAACGGGAGGGGAGGCCCCTCCTTTTTTTAAAGTGAGGTATTCCGACGACGGATGCGCGGAACAATGAAAAAAAATGAATTGCGCCCGCCGGCGCACCGGGGGAGTGCCCACCCCTCAAATCCCCCATACCCCCTGTTCCCCTCCCGGGGTTCCCCACCGCTGTTCACGGCGGAGAACCCCGGCTCCCGCAGATCAGAGATCTGAGGGGGCGCGATGCCGTAGGGGGTCGGCGCTCACGACGACCCGCCGTTCCCCCGTAGGGAGGGGGCTTTCGTGAACCCCCGTTGCTCTCCAGTTCGCAACGGGGAACCCCT
>JAGDCE010000086.1 GCA_017958705.1 Clostridia bacterium | reverse complement strand
TCATATGCGGCGATCTGTACGATATCGTAAATCTTATCTGTCAGTATAACACAAAACACGGCTAAAATCAATATTCTGCAGGCAATTTCTGAAAATTTTTACGGGCGGCATCGTGCCGCCCGTTTTTTTGATCGTCTGATTTAAAAAGAGATGTCCATACAAGAACCCCCGCCGCGAACAGCGGCGGGGGGCACGCAGCCGACTCCTTTAAAAAACCGCCCTTGCGGTGTACTTCGTAAGGAAGTATACCGCAGCTAAATTCGCCTTGCGGCGAGCTAAATTGGGCTTCGCCCAGCTAAATTTGCTTCGCAAGCTAAATTCGGCTTTGCCGAGCTGAAAAAAGCGAATTTAATTTAGCTGTCCCTATGGGACAATTTAGCTATCGAACGCAGTGAGATAATTTAGCTGCGAGCGACTGCGAGCAATTTAGCTGTTTTCAAAATCATTCTTAATGTAAAAGCGGTTAGAACAAGCTGAAAGAAAATAACCCACTATGACACTTTCTCTATTCGAAAGATGTCAGAGTGGGTTTGTTTCTTCTTTATGTTGCCTCTCTCTTGCGGGCGGTCTTTTATTGTGTTTTACGGCATATCGTACTGTTCGATCTCGAGATAACTTCCCGCCGCGGGGACACCCATGCGGATGACCGCGGGCACGATGCCGTTTTCATATTCCGGCACGTATGAATCCGGTCCGTAAGTGTCGCCGTCTTTCAGAGCGAACACGGATTCTTTTTCAAGCGTTATCCACATTCCGTCGCGTTTCGCCACTATGATCATCCTTCCCGTCGTATAAGGGAGACCGTACATCCGACCGGCTTCAACTTCGAATCCCATTGCCGTAAACGTCTGCGTGAATTCTTCAAACGTAGAATTGATATTTATCCCGCATACGGAAACGGAAGCGTCGCCGCAGATGTCGACGTGTACGATGCGCTTTTCCTCATCCGCGGCCGCCGGGAATCCGGCGACGTAATATCTTACGTACGGGCATTTGAACCAGACCGGAACGTCAGGGTTCTTCGCGTATTCCGAATATAACGGCTCCGGATCGTACGCGTCGTCAAAGTACATATCCGGGCGAAACAGAGTGCTTCTCCACGTTTTATATACGGTCGTGTCGAAACTGTCAAGCAGTCTGAACTGCGTTGCAGTAGTGCCCTCGTGCTCGTACACGGCTTTTACCGCCGCGGCAAGTTTTTCCTGATCGACAGGTTCGATCAAGGTTATATACACCGGATACTCCCCGGTGCTGTCGTCTCCGGGCACGTCGGAGGATGCGGACTGTTCCGTATCGTCCTTTAAGACCGTCACGCTGCCGTCAGCAGGACCTGACGTCGCGCCGACGTCCGACGGGTTCGATACTCTTCGCATCACGACCGACAGCGCCACGAATCCGCAGACGAGCACGGCGCAGGCGACCGCCTCAAGGATGCCGCGCAGTCTGTAGTTTTTCTCTTTTACGGCGCCGCTCTCGAGCGCGTCTTTTATTATACCGTCGTCTATTTTCCCCATCGCGTCATATAATTTTTTATCGTTCATTATAATATCCCTCCGTTATCAGCGTTTTTTTGAGTTTCTCTCTGCTTCTGCTGAGCGACATTTTCACGCGGCTCTGCGTAAAACCGTACTTTTTTGCGATCTCTTTGTATTCCATGTTCGCAAAATAGCGGCATACGAATATCCTGCGGTCTGCTTCGTTCAAAGCCTTTAAAAATCTGTTCAGTATTCCGGACAGCTCGCGCCCTTCGTACTGTGTTTCCACACGTTCCGGGCTTATGCACTCTTCAAGCTCGGATATGGCGGACGCTTCAGCGTTGATACGCCGTTTGTCCGTTCTTTCCGCGTTGTATCGGAGCAGTGCCAGATTGCGCACTGTTTTGTACAGATACGCGCAGAACACGGCTGGCCTGTCCGGCGGTATGTTGTTCCATAACGCGTAATACGCGTCGGATACGACCTCTTCCGCGTCCTGTCTGTTTTTAAGTATCCCGTAGGCAATAGTACTGCACTTTGCGCCGTATTGCTGCTTTATATGCTCAACGGCGTTTTCGTCGCGCGCAAACAGCATGTTTATTATCTCAGCGTCGTCCATTTTTGCCTCCGTGTTATTTCAAAAGCGCTTTCATTATTGTAATATGTTTTTTTTCATCATAAGTCACGGGATTTTGAATTTTTTCGAAGTTTTTTTGTTAAACGCCGGCGCCGGGGCGCCGTTTGAAGATTTTTTGTAAATTTTACTTTTTATACTTGACAAAACGCGGATAATGTGGTATATTTATCGCGCTGTGTTCAAATCACGGCTGCAGGACGGTCCGCTGCGCTGCGCATGAACGTCCGAATGATCATATTACAGGAGGAAGCCGAAATGGATATAATCAAGGCTTTTACCGAAGAGCAGCTTAAGAAGGAGATCCCCGAGGTCAAGGTCGGCGACACCGTCCGCGTCCATAACAGGATAGTCGAAGGTTCCAAGTCCAGGATCCAGATCTACGAGGGCACCGTCATCGCGAAGCGCGGCGGCGGCATTTCCGAGACGTTCACCGTCAGAAGAATAAGCTACGGCGTAGGCGTCGAAAAGACGTTCCCGATCCATTCTCCCAACGTCGAGAAGGTCGAGACGGTCCGCCGCGGTAAGGTCAGACGCGCGAAGCTCTACTATCTGCGCGACAGAGTGGGCAAGGCCGCCAAGACCAAGGAAGATATCTGATAAAAAAGATACTGCACCGAGATCCGGTGCAGTTTTCCTTTTTTTCGTTTTTTTGTGACCAAACGGGCAAAAAAACGTATTTGGTTTATGAGGGACCTCAAAAAAACAAAGGAGATCTGGCTTTGGAAGACGGGCAAATACTGCGGATGCTGCTCGACCGGAATGACGAAGCGCTTCGTCATCTCGCCGACAAATACGGCGCGGCGGCGCTGAAGATCGCGAGCTCCGTGCTGAAAGACCGCCGCGACGCGGAGGAGACGCTGAGCGACGCGTATCTGGCTGTATGGAACAGCATACCCCCGGACAGACCGGAGGTGCTTTGCGCATACCTTTACAAGACCGTGCGCAATCTCGCGCTGCACCGTCTCGACGCCGAAATGACGGACAAGCGGAAGATCAACCGTCTCACGACCCCGATCGACGAGCTCGGCGACTGCTTTGCAGGCGGTGACGTCGAAGCGGAGGTAGACGAAAGACAGCTTTCGGCGCTGATCGACAGCTTCCTGTCCGGCCTTGACGCCGACGACAGACGGATGTTCGTCTGCAGATACTTCTGCAACATGAAGTACGTACAGATCGCGAAAAAATTCGGCGTCGGGCTTAGCCGCGTCAAGATGTCCGTCAAGCGGACAAAGGAAAAGCTGAGAGTCTTTTTGAAAAAAGAGGGGTACTGATAATGAAAAAAAGCGAGCATCTTTACCGCGCGATAGGCGGTATAAGCGAAAAAACGATAAACGACGCCGTAGGATACACGGCGGAAAGGAAGCGCGGCGCTCCCGGCGCCGTGCTCGAGGCGGTCGCCGTCGCGGCGGTCGTGTGCGGTTTCATAGCTCTGTCGGTCGTGCTGGCGCGCATATCGGGGCAGAGAAACGACAGCGTCGGGACCGGTATCAACACGGAGTCAGACTTCGAAACGACGGCGCAGCTTCCCGCATACGTACGGCCGTATTCGCTGCCGACGTACGACGAAGTCAAAAACGATCCTCGATATAAAGATATACTGCCCGAATACGATCCCGGAGAATTCAGGATCTACCGGATATAC
>JAGDCE010000085.1 GCA_017958705.1 Clostridia bacterium | reverse complement strand
TCGCCGCCGTCTCGGATCTGATGCATGAAAACGGCGGGAAAACGCTATTGTGGTTCGAATCCAAGGTGATGCGCTGCAATAAAGAAGAATTTCTCGCGGCGAATCCGGACTTCAGTCCGGAGTGGTTTCTCGGTACCGCGGCGGGCGGCTCGTGGCTGGAAGGCCAGCTGCTCGATCTCGGAGATCCCGGGCTGCGCAAATGGCTGCTCGGCCGCATTTTCACCGTGCTCGACGAGGGCGGCATAGATATGTACCGTCAGGACTTCAATGTCGACCCGGCGCCGGTATGGAGCGTCCGCGACGGAACGGACCGCGTCGGCGTCACCGAGAACCGGTACGTGCAGGGCTACCTTGCGCTGTGGGACGCGATACTTGAAAGGTATCCCGATATGACGATAGACTCGTGCGCGTCGGGCGGCGGCAGGAACGACCTTGAGACGATGCGCCGCGCGGTACCGCTCCATATAAGCGATTTCTGGGACTGCATAACGGGCGGCTACGACGACAGACAGGCGATAATGCTGTCGCTTTTGCCGTGGTTCCCTTACTTCAAACTTCAGGTCAAGGATAACGAACAGATCACGGAATACAGGCTCCGTTCTTGCATGGCGCCGTGGATGAACGTTAACGTACCGACAGCCGACCCCGGCACGCCGTGGGAGCTCGTCAGAAAAGCCTGCGGCGAATGGAAGCGCCTGTCGGAGCTGTTTTACGCCGATTTCTATCCGCTGACCGCTTTCAGTAAATCCGACGACGTCTGGCGCGGCTGGCAGTTCTATGATCCGGAGACCGGCCGCGGCGCGGCGCTCGTCTTCAGAGCGGAGAAGAGCGAAACCGATTCAATGACGCTGAAGCTTCACGCGCAGCCGGGGACAGATTACAAAGTCGAGGACTGCGACGGGAAAATCGACCGCGTCGTGCCGGGCGCCGAACTGTCCCGGGAAGGACTTGAGATAAAGCTTGAAAGCCCCGGCTCGTCCGCGCTGATATTCATGCGGCGCGCCGACTGATCCGGCGCCCGGAAGGACGGAAAACGATATGACTATGAAATTTTTTACGAAAGATAAAAAACCGAAGCTTTACGACGTGCTGGCGGCCGCGGTCGTTGCCGCCGCCGCGGTCGCGGTACTGCATTTCGCGGGAAAAGGCGAGTTGTCGCTTGTCAGTGCCGTTTTGCTCGACGTCTTCTTTCTGTATCTGACCGTTCGGCTCGTCGTCGCCTGCGGAGGTCAGATACGTTATAATCCTTATTCTTATAACACGATCTTTTACGCCGGCTTCGCGCTGTTTTCTCTGTCCGTGCTTATAACGCACATCGTTCTGACGTTCCGGATCGCGGCGCACCCGGACGTGTACGGGACCGACATGATCATCTCGATCCTCGCCTCGTCGGCGAGAAACTATATGATACTGTCCGCGCCGTTCATCCTCGTGTTTTCCGTCGCGCTGTGCGTGTCGAACGTTTCTCTGATAAAGCATGAGGGTCTGCGCCTCGTCAACGTCCTCGGGATCGTTCTCTCGGCGCTGATGATTTCCGGCGAGGTGTTCATGTTCACTTTCGATTACAACGTGTCCGGCAGTCAGACGGAAGTGATGATACACGATCTTTTCGTGAACGTGTTCGCCGCGGTCTATCTTTATTACGAATGTATGATAATAGGCGTAATCTTCGCCGAGATCCTCGTGTGCCGGCACGAGCCCGCGTACGATAAGGATTTCGTGATCATTCTCGGCTGCGGCCTGAGAAAAGACGGCACCCCCACGCCGCTGCTCGCCGGCAGAATCGACCGCGCGATCGCGTTTGCTGAAAAGCAGGAGAAGAAGACCGGCAAAAAGATAACGTTCATAACGTCCGGCGGCAAAGGCGGCGACGAGCGCGTCTCGGAAAGTCTGGCGATGAAGCGTTATTTGATCGAACACGGCGTGCCGGAGGACCGGATAATCGAAGAGGATCAGTCCGTCGACACCATGCAGAACATGCGGTTTTCAAATGAAAAGATAAAGGCGGCGGGCGGCGGAAAGGCGGTATTTTCAACGACGAACTATCATGTGTTCCGCTCCGGCATCTGCTCCGCGCGCGTCAGGATGCGCGCCGAGGGCGTCGGCGCACGGACGAAATGGTATTTCTGGCCGAACGCCTCCGTCCGTGAATTCGTGTGTCTGCTCGTCGCGCACAAAAGAAAACAGGCGATCATACTCGCCGCGCTTGCGGCGGCGTACGTTGCGCTGACGCTGCTTATGTACAGATAAAATGGAAAGATTATATTTTGAGATACCCGGCCCGGACAGAAAAGACGACGCCGTGGATTATATCAGGGAGTTTTACGAATACGGCTCGGATATAAACGGCGCCGGAGGCCTGCACAGATACCTCGACGACTACGGCGGATGGCTGAAAAAGCTCGAAGCAGACTATAACAGGGTCCCCGATGAGGAGAGAGTGCCGGCGCGCACGTATTTTCTCGTGCGTGAAAGCGACGGCAGGATCGTCGGCATGATAAACATAAGGCTGGCGCTTAACGAAAAACTGCGCCGTTACGGCGGCCATATCGGATACAGCATAAGGCCGACGGAGCGGGGAAAAGGCTATAACAAGATCAATCTGTATCTCGGGCTGAAGATCTGTGAAAAATACGGTATAGACAGCGTTTTCATGGACGCGGATCTCGACAATCCCGCGTCGTGGAAGACGATGGAAGCCCTGGGCGGCGTGCGGATAAGGCAGTATTTTGACGACGAGTTCGCGCACTGCACCGTGTTCGACTACGAAATAGACGTCAGAGAAGCGCTGTCGGAGCACAAAGAATATGAAAAATACGTCGCGCGGCAGCCCGAATGACCGCCGCACGGCGATATCAATACGTTTGAAAGGAGAGCGTTTATGCCTGATATGAGATTCACGGCGGGCGCGGCGCGCGAGGACATAACCCCGCCTGTCGGGACACTGCTGTACGGATACACCCCCGACACCGTGAGCACGTCCGTCCACGACCCGCTGCAGACGACCGCGGTCGCGATGAGGCAGGGCGGCGAGACGGCGGTGATCATGACGGTCACGGTCGGCGATTTCGGGACACGGCTGTGCGATCAGATCAGAAAAAAGATCGGGGAGGAGCTCGGCCTGCCGCCGGGACGAATCATAGTGGCGTCGACGCACACGCATTCCGCGCCGAACGTCTCCGGCATCGAGGGCTGGGGAGAGATCGACCGTCCGTACGTTGACGGCATACTGTTCCCCGCGATGATAAGGGCGTGCCGCGCGGCGATCGCGGGTCTGCGGCCCGCGGAGCTCGCCGTCGGCGTCGTCAGATCAAAGGTCGGTATCAACCGGCGTCAGCAGCTGAAAAACGGCGATATCGCGCTCGGTCAGAACCCGTGGGGCTGTTTCGATCCGTACATGACCTGCGTCGCGATAAGGGATTCGGAGACGAAAAAGGGGATCGTCAACATGATCCACTACGGGTGCCACGGTACCGCCGCGGGAAACAACCACGAGATAACGCGCGACTGGTCCGGCATCATGACCGACCGCCTCGAGGCGCAGACCGGTATCCTGACGGCATACTGGAACGGCGCGCAGGGCGACGTCGGCCCGAGACTGACGAACGGCGCCACGACCGGCGATATCCGCTTCGTTGAGGAGCTCGGCGGCGTCGCGGCGCAGGACGCGCTGCGCGCGTGGCAGGCGCTCGGACCGTATAAAGAAGGATCGCTCAATATATTTGAAGGCGAGCTTCGCATCCCGCGAAAGCCGCTGCCCCCGGAGGATCAGGTGCGGGCGAAACTCGCGTCGTATACCGATCCCGATTCGCTTATAAACATAATGCGTCTGGAATACGTCTATTACAAAGCCGTGTACGACGAATACGCCGCGGGCTGTCCGCCTTATGAAAAGGAGTGCGTGATACCTTCGACGGTGGTTTCGGCGGGCGATATCGCCTTCGTGCCGTATCCGTTTGAGATATTCGCGGAAACGTCTATGAGACTGCGCGCCTACTCGCCGTACCGCTACACGCTGTGTCTTTCGAACAGCAACGGCTACAACGCCTATCTGCCGACGCAGGATCAGATCGTCCGCGGCGGATACGAGGTCGGCTGCTTCCGGTACAGCAGCGCGCACCCGCTGGTCGACAACGCTGACCAGGTATTGCTTGATGAAACGTTTCGTATAATGAACCGATAAGGAGAAAGATATGTACAGAATAGGGCAAAACGAGATCGACGCCGTTGCGCGCGCCATAATGAGCCGCGATTTCTTCAAAATCAACGGCAGCGGGCAGGAAGTCCTGCACTTCGACGACGAGTGGAGACAGACCGTAGGAACCAAATATTCGCTCACAATGACGTCGGGCTTCGCCGCGCTGACGTCGGCGCTCATCGGTATGGGCGTGGGACCCGGCGACGAGGTGATCGTGCCGGCGTATATATATATCGCCTCCGCGCTCGCCGTAACGGCGGTCGGCGCGATACCGGTGATAGCGGACGTCGACGGGACGCTGACGATAGACCCGGAGGACGTCGAAAGGAAACTGTCGTCTCATACGAAGGTCGTGATGCCCGTGCATATCCAGGGCTTCCCCTCCGATATGGACGCGCTGAAAAAGCTCTCGGCAAAATACGGCTTCAAGATCCTCGAGGACGCCTGCCAGGCGGACGGCGGAATGTATCACGGGAAATATCTCGGAACGATAGGCGACGCCGGCGCGTATTCGTTCAACTATTTCAAGATAATCACCTCGGGCGAGGGCGGCGCTCTCGTAACGGACGACAGGGTTATATACGAGCGCGCGCTGATATACCACGACGCGGCGGCTGTCGCGTTCTTCGGCAATCAGCTCGACGGCATCACCGAGCCGCTGTTCGGCGGCAGTGAATTCCGCGTGTCCGACATTATCGGCGCGATCCTGCGCGAACAGCTCAAACGTCTCCCGACGCTCCTGTCTGATCTGCGGCGCAACAGAGACGAACTCGCAAAACTCGTCTGCGGCGAAGGCAAGGCGGCGCAGGCGCCCTCGCACGATATAGAAGGCGACTGCGGAACGACGCTCTCGCTGCGCTTTGAGACGGCGGAGGAATGCCGCGCGTATCAGCAGAAATGCGCGGACGGCGGCGTAGGCACCACGGTGCCGATAGACACCGGTAAGCACGTTTACACGAACTGGACGCAGATCATGGAAAAGCGCGGCGCGATGCATCCGGCAATGGATCCGTTCAAGATGGAGGCGAACCGCGGGCTCAACATGGACTACACGCCCGATATGTGCAAAAAGACGCTGGATCTGCTCTCACGCACTCTCTACGTCGCGATAAGTCCGGACTGGACCGAGGGCGATATCGCAAACATCGCCGCGGTGATGAACGGCTGACGGAGGAGCGTATGAAGCTTGCACTTCAGATATATACGTTAAGATCGTATCTGTCCGCCGACCGCGTAAAAGACACGCTCCGCCGTGTCAGAGAGACGGGTTACGACGGCGTCGAATGGTTCGGTCTTATGGGATATGCCCCTGCACAGCTTGCAAAGCTTACGGAAGACGCGGGACTTCTGATGTTCTCGGTACACAGAAGCTTTGACGATATCGGCTCGTGCAATACGGACGAGCTTGACGCGCTCGCCGCCGCGGGTGTGAAATATCTGCCGATAGGCTGGCTGCCGGAAGAGCGGCTCGCGGGCGGGCCTCTGTTTGAAGAGACCGTCGCGGCGATACGCAGATACGCGAAAGAAGCAAAAAAGCGCGGAATGTACGTGATGTATCACAACCACGATTTCGATCTGAAACCCTACGGCGCCCGGACGCGCCTCGACGCGCTGCTCGCCGCGCTGCCGGAAGATCTGTTCGGCGCCGAACCCGACACGTGCTGGCTTTACAGCGGCGGCGTCGACCCGGCGGCGTATCTGAAAAAATACGACGGGCGCTCTCCGGTCATACATCTCAAGGATTGCGTGCGCGAGGGCGGGCGCAGCGGGTTCATGCCGGTAGGTCACGGCGTCCTCGACTGGAACGCGATACTGCCCGAATGCGGCGGCGCCGACTGGCTCTGCGTCGAACAGGACGAGCCCTCGGGAGGACTCGACGCGTTCGAGTGCGCGAGGCTCAGCGCAGAGTTTCTGCGCAAAGCGCTCTGATCACGGCGCAGCGGAATAAAGTCAAAGGAGTTTTACCGTGCTGTTTTTTCTGATCCGTCACGGGGATCCGATATACGATCCCGATTCGCTCACTCCGCTCGGACACCGTCAGGCGGAGGCGCTCGCGAAGCGCCTCGCACTCTACGGACTCGACGAGGTGTATACCTCGACCTCGAACCGCGCGATGCTCACTGCGAAGCCGACGTGCGAGCTTCTGCATTTGGAACCGAAACAGCTCGATTTCGCAAACGAATCACATACGTGGGCTGATCTTACGGTCGAGCGCGAGGACGGCAAGCCCGGCGTGACGTGGCTGTTTTACAACAAGAGGACCGTCGCGCTGTTCAACAGTAAAGAAATACGCGATCTCGGCGACCGCTGGTACGATCACCCCGACCTCGCCGCGCACAACTACAAAAAGGGGATCGACCGCATATACGACGCCTCCGATGAGTTTTTCGCCGGCTTCGGGTATCATCACGAGCGTTATACCGGCAGATACAAAACGGATGATCCGAGCCGCAGGCGCGTCGCGCTGTTCGCTCATCAGGGCTTCGGGCTTGCGTTTCTGAGCTGTCTGCTCGATATACCGTACCCGATGATCTGCACGCATTTCGACATCTGCCCGACGGGCATGACGGTCATAGATTTTCAGAGTTTCGGCGAATTCGCCACACCTAAAGTGCTCGTCCATTCGTCCGATTCGCATCTTTACCGCGAAGGTCTTCCCACCGTCTACAACGGCGGCCCGAGGTTCTGATGAAGAAAAAAAGCGGCGCTTGCAGCGCACTTCTTTACGAAGTATGCCGCAAGCGCAGCTTTTTCATTTTTACAATGTGACCGGCACAAGCCCGGTCGCGATCAGAAATACTCCGCAGATGTACGTCAGCATCACGCAGAAGTCCGTTTTATAGAATCCCGGCCGGTCGTCGTAGCGGATCAGAAACAGGACGCAGTCGGACAGGAAGAACAGGACCGCGCCCGCGTACGACAGCGCGGACCACAGACCGGGAGCGCTGATCAGCCGCGTCAGCGCGAAAACGTTCATGACGGAATTGCAGGCGAGATACAGACACAGCGGCACGAGCATGATTCGCGGCGCTTTTTTGAACGACCGCGTCATGACGGACGCCGACACGCAGAGATACGCGGCCGCCGCCGGCACGGTGATCGAGAACGGCACGGCGCCGAAGCCCGCGAACCTCGCGAATAAGAGGATCAAAAGGACGTGACCGGCGAAGAACGAGACGCCGCCGGCGAAAAACCACACGTCTCCGCTGAACATCAGAAGCACGTCTCCGAGCCAGCAGGCGAAGAACGCCGCGATAATAAGCAGATCCGGCGCGGGAAGACCCGAAAACAGGCAGTAAAGGCAAAGCAGGAGCAGAAGCGCCGGCTTCGTCGCCCTTGATATTTTGTCGTTGTGCTTTGCCGCGGCGTAAAGATTGAAGGCAGCCGCTATAAGATAAAGGATAAGAAATATCAAAGAAGGCATAAAACTCCTCTGTAAACGTCGTATTGCCGCCGCAGCTTTGCAGGCGGCCACGGTGATATTATAAACAAAAAAGCCGGTTTTGTCAACGGCTGCCGGCATAAAATCGACAAGAACGGGCAAAAGGTGTTGACAAAACCGTTTGTTTATTGTAAAATGTCAACAGAACGGAAAAAAGGAGAGTAATAAAAATGAAAAAAGTATTTGCGATCCTCACGGCCGCCGTTATCGCGCTGTCGCTTTGCGGCGCCGTTTCCGCCGCCGGAACTGAGGAGGAAGCGTTCGCCACGGTCGACGCCCTGCAGTTCGACGTACTTCCGGAGATTGACGGCAAGGTGACTGTCGACGAATGGGGACAGCCCACCGTCGCGCACATCAAATATCCGGAAAATCCGCAGACCGATATCTACGACGATGATCAGACAGACGTGGAATTTACTATATGGTTCAGATATACGTTTGACGGCTTTTACGTAGCGGCGCAGGTGCCGGACACGAGCCCGTGCAACAAATACGTGCACGATCACAACATCTGGAACGGCGACGCCCTTCAGATGAGGTTCGACCCGTACGGCTGTACCGAGGATCAGGGACTTACGCCAGCGTCGGCGAGGGAAGCGAACTATTCCGCCGACTTTCAGGAGCTCGTGTTCGCATATAACACAGAGGACGGGCTCTGCTATACGTACTGCTGGCACGGCATAATGGTAGGCCTTGCACTTCAGAGCGAGGGCGGCAGCTACGCCGCGTCAAACGACGGAGCGCTGACTACGTATGAGATATTCATCCCGTGGAACGAGCTCGTCACCGTGCTCCCGCACGTCGGTACGACGTACGGCATATCCGCGGCGATCCTGACCGCGACCGACGGCGAGAACAACAACGAATGGCAGAACTGGCTCGAATGGGGCGCGGGCGTCATAAACGGCCGCGACGACAACATCTGCGGCACGAGCCGCATGGTCATGTCCGGCGAAACGGTGTTCGGCGGCGCGCCTCTCGTGGATCCGGCGCCCGACGCCACGGAGACCGTGAAGACCTCGATACCCGAGGCGGAGGGCGACGCGGTGATAATCGACTTCTCAAAGCTTTCCGGGCAGAACGCTCTGCGTTATGAAGCGAACGACGACGGCAGCATCAAATTCACTTTTGAAGACAACAACGATCCGTACGTGACGCTTAACATATCCGGTCAGGTCAAGATAAACGGCGAGGATTATCCGTATTTCGCGATATATCTGCAGACGAACGACACCGACAACAACGGTGAGCTGTTCTACTGCACGACCGGCAGCGTCAGCGATTTCACGCCGTACTACAGCGTCCCGCTCGAATACAGCTACGTCGACGGCAGACAGGTCGTTGTCGCGGACATGACAGACGCGCTCGAATACGGCGGTATCGTCGTCAAGTTCCGCTTCGATCCGTACGACGGCTACTGCGCCGACCCGGACGAGTCGCAGATAACCGTTTATTCCGCGGGCTTTTTCAAGAATTACGAGGACGCCGTGATGTTCCGTGCGGAAGGCGTGTCGGTGGAACTCGATCCCGAGTACGTCAAAGAAGTGTCCGACGATCCGGGCAGTGCGACGACGGAAGCCGACAATACGCCCGCCGAGGTGACGACCGAACCTGTCGACGACACGACGGCGGCGACCGGTGACGTCACGGAAGACGCCGGCACGACCGCGGCGGATACCGGAGACGGCGAAAAACAGAGCGAAGGAAACAAAGCCCTCCCGATAATAATCGCCGGCGCCGTCGCAGCCGCCGTCGCGATCGCGGCCGTGATCGCGGTCGTTGCGGGTAAGAAAAAGAAGAAATAAATCAACCGCAAAATCCGGCGTTTGAAAGCCACTGCATAAAAAAATAAACCCGCTGTAACGTCTTTCCGGCCGGGAAAGCGTCACGGCGGGTTTTGCTGTTTCAGCGCCGCGGCGCAAGGCAAGCCGCGACTGACAGCGCGGCGACGTCTCCTATGTCGTCCCCGAAGTAAGCGGGCACGACGCGGCACACCGAGGCGGAGAAGGAAAGAGCTTCTTTTTTGATGACTTTCATCATCTCTTTTTGCATCAGGTCAGTACAGCGCGGATAAATGCCGCCTATGACGACGGCCTCGGGATTCAGCAGATCTATAATCACGGATATTCCGGAGCCGAGGCACCGAGCCGACTTTCTGTATATATTGATCGCGGTCTTGTCGCCTTTGTACGCCGCCTCGGCTATGCTTTTTGCGGTGACGGACGGTAATCCGTCCTCGTTTTCGCAGAACGCCGGTCCCGGCGCTCCTTTCGCAAACAGCTTTTTTGCGGCGGACACGCCGAGCTGTTTTATCCCTCCGCCGCTGCAGAATCCCTCAAACGATCCGGCTTTATTATATCCTACCGGTCCTTTTGCGGCGAGCCTTATATGCCCCGCCTCCCCGGCGTTTCCGTTCGTACCGGAATACGGCGCGCCGTTTATGATAAGTCCCGCGCCCATGCCGGTGCCGAACGTCAGGAACACCATGTTATCGGTGCCTTTCCCGGCGCCGTATTTCCATTCGGCGACGGCGCAGGCGTCGGCGTCGTTCTTTATCGCGCACTTTATCCCGAATCGTTCTTCTATCATATCGCGGATCGGGACGTTGTCCCAACCCGGAAGGTTCGGAGGCGACAGTATCACGCCGGCTTTTTCATCAAGCGGACCGCCGCAGCTGATCCCGACGGCGTCCGCCGTCCCGGCGGCCGAAACGGCGTCGAAAATAAGCGACAGCGTTTCCGCGCAGCCTCTCGTCTCAAATTTCGTCTTTCCGGTGACACGTCCCGTTTCGTCGCCCGTTACGACAGAACACTTCGTTCCGCCTATATCTATTCCGACAAGCTTCATATGATCACCCGAAAAACTCTTCTTCCAGACATAGACATACGGCGTGATAGACGGGGAGGTGGAGCTCCTGGACTTTATACGTCTCGGTCTCCGGCACGGTCACGCATATGTCGCATATGTTTTTTAACTTTCCGCCGGTCTTTCCCGTCAGCGCGGCGGTCGTCATTCCCCGGGCTTTCGCTGCGGGCACGGCGAAGCACACGTTTTCTGAGCTGCCTGACGTGCTGATACAAAGCAGAAGATCGCCCGGTCTGCCCAGCGCGTACACCTGCTGAGCGAATATCAGAGACGGATCGGCGTCGTTCGAATACGCGGTTATAAGCGCCGTTTCGTTATACAGCGATATCGCCGGCAGCGGTGACTGCAGCTTTTCCGCAAGGACCGCGCCGTCTTCGCCGAGTTTTTCAAGCTCCGACTTTTCCTTCGCGTCAAGCGGTCTTTTCTTGCAAAAGCCCTTCATAAGCTCGCCTACGATATGCTGCGCGTCGGCGGCGGAACCGCCGTTGCCGCATATGAGCAGTTTGCCTCCGTTTTTATAACAGAGGATAAGCGCCTCCGCCAGCTTTTTTATATCGTTTGTGCATACCGACAGCGCCGGATATCTTTCCGTCAATCCGTCGAGCACAGTCATCGAAGCTTTTTTCATCCCGCACCCCGCTAAGTTTATTTCATGATGGATTATAGCACGGACGGCATGATTTGTCAACGCCCCGGGCGCTGCTGCGCCGAAAAAAACGGCGTCATCCTCATTTTTTAAAGAAAATTTGCATAATGCGTGTTGCTTTGTCCGGCGCCGCGGTTTATAATCGTATCACAGAAAACAAAGACCGGAGGGACAATGGACAGGTCGATATTACTCGGGCTTGACGGCGTATGGACGCTGTCGTATATGCGGGACCGCGAATACGCCGGACTCGCCGAAAAACCGCGGCGAGGCGCGGAGCTGCCGCCGCTTGAAAAGCTGACGGTAAAAGTGCCCGGCGTTTTCGGGCAGGATCTTTACCTGGCCGGAAAGACCAAAGATCCTTATTACTCGCTCAACATCCTCGATCAACAGGATTACGAGGATATGCATCTGTTTTATTACCGCCGCTTCCCGCCCGTGTCGGGCGACAGGCTTTTTCTGCGCCTTGAAGGGACAGACACGTTTGCCGACGTGTTCGTAAACGGCTGTCTGATCGGCAGGACCGACAATATGCTGATACCGTTTGAGATGCCGGTGCCGGACGGTCTGCTGACAGATGAGAACGAGATATTCATACACATAAAGCCCGCCTCCGCGGTGAGCAGACTGCGCCCGACTCCCGCGAATTCTGCGTGTTTGCCGTATCTGTCCGATATGCTGTACGTCAGACGCGCGCCGTCGCTGTGCGGCTGGGATATTATGCCGCGCATACCGTCGGGCGGGATATGGCGCTCCGTCAGTATCGTAAAAAAGCCCGAAAACGGCATCGGCGACGCGTTTATTTATACGGCGTCAGCCGTTGACGGCGGCGACTCGGTCCTGTATCTGCGCTACACGCTCGATATCCCTTATGACGATCTGAAGGACTTTACGATCGCAGCCGGGGGCGTATGCGGCGACAGCCGGTTTTACGCCGAAAGCCGCGTTTACGGTATCTGCGGATCGCTGCGGATTAACGTTCCGGACTCAAAGCTCTGGTATCCGAGAAATTACGGAGAACCGTCGCTTTACGACGTCAGGATAACGCTGTATAAGAACGGAATACCGGCAGACGTGTACGAGACGCGCGCCGGTATACGCACCGTCCGGCTCGACCGTACGAGCACCACGGACGTCGGCGGAAACGGAGAATTCTGTTTCGTGATAAACGGGAAAAAGATCTTTTATCTCGGCACGAACTGGGTGCCGCTCGACGCGTTCCACTCTAACGATATAAAGCGGCTCGATCAAACGTTTGCGCTGCTTCTCGATTCCGGCTGCAACGGCGTGCGCTGCTGGGGCGGCAACGTCTACGAAAGCGACCGTTTCTATGAGCTGTGCGATGAGCACGGGCTCATGGTGTGGCAGGATTTCGCGATGGCGTGCGGCGTTTACCCGCAGGAACCGGAGTTTTATGAAATGATTCGCGCCGAGGTCAAAGCGACGGTGAAGCGTCTGCGCAACCATCCCGGCGTCATACTCTGGGCGGGGGACAACGAATGCGATTACTCGTATATGTACGGCAGCGGCGTCACGCTCGATCCGAACGGCAACGCGATAACGAGGCGAGTGATACCGGAGATACTGAGAGCCGAGGATTTTTCGCGTCCTTATCTGCCTTCTTCCCCGTACATCGACGAGGAAGGGTTCAGATCCGGCGGAGGCGACGGATACGGTGCGCTGTCGGAGGATCACATCTGGGGACCGCGCGATTACTACAAAGGCAAGTATTATAAAAGCACGTTATGCCATTTCGCAAGCGAGATCGGGTATCACGGCTGCCCGTCCCCGTCCTCGCTTTCGAGGTTCATTTCACCGGAAAATCTGTATCACTGGTATGACGAAAAGGTTTTGAAAGACGAGGGCAGATATACGGCGAACGCCGAATGGCGCGTGCACGGAACCTCGCCGGAACTTGACGAGAACGCGCCGTTCGCTTATCGCACCGCGCTTATGGTGAGTCAGATAAAAACGCTGTTCGGCGCCGTGCCCGGGGATCTGCGCGATTTTGCGCTGGCGAGCCAGATATCACAGGCGGAGGCGATGAAATTCTTTATTGAACGCTTCAGGCTTTCGAAATGGCGGCGGACCGGCATCATCTGGTGGAACCTGACAGACGGCTGGCCGCAGATATCCGACGCCGTCGTGGATTATTATTATCATAAAAAACTCGCATATTTCTATATACGCCGCTCGCAGCAGCCGGTCTGCTTTATGTTCGACGAGCCGTCGGAGCACGACGGAAAAACGGCCGTCAGGCTCTGCGGCGTAAACGATCTTCAAAAGGATATAAACTGCGGATACCGCGTTTACCGTATAGGCGTCCTTTCGCCCGACGCGCAGTTCGGTGAAGGGAAGACGATGATCGCGGAGGGTGAAATAACGCTTAAAAGCAACGCAAGCGAAACGGCGGCTTACGTCGACTTTGAAGATCACGCGTTTTATCTGATAGAGTGGGAATACGGCGGGCAAACGTACCGCAACACGTATCTGTGCGGCGACCCGGTCGTAAGCCTTGAAAAATACGTAAAAGCGCTCGATATAACGGGAATGAACGACTTTTCGGAATAAAAAAAACGGACCGCAGCCCCGGGCTGCGGTCCGTTTTTCGTTCATGGCGGCGGTAATTTCGCGGTCATTTGTCCGCCGTCGTTTGAAGTGTTTTTTAATAAAGCGCTCTGTACAGTGTCGTGAGCACGTTCGTGTCGGTTATTTTTTCGTTCGATATCACAAGAAGTCCGTCGCTTGTCACCGTAACGGCTTTGCCCGCCTTTTCGACCGGGGCGTTTGCTTTTACGTATTTTACGCCGTAGTGATCGTATTCTGCCTCGCCCGCGCAATCTATACCGAGTATTTTCAGCGTGTCGACCGGAAGATAGAAATCATAACCGGTCGCCAGAAGCGTCGTTTTCGTGCTGTCGCCGAGCTTCGTGAGCTTGCCGTTTATATATGCGTAATATCCGTTTGATTTGAAGACCGCCATATCGGATGTCAGGCACGCGGGGATCTCCGCCTTCGTCTCCTTCGTCGTGAAACGGTAGCAGAAACGCGCGTCCGGCGCGGCGTCGCCTTTATCGAGGAAACACATTATTTCGCCGTCGTTTACCGAGTTGTCAGCCCATTTGAAATCGAGGAGCTTTCCGTTATAGCCTATAAGCGAGGCTTTTATTCTTATCTGTATCGTCTTTCCGTCGACCTTGTATTCCGCGTCGCCGACTTTTTCAAACTCCCAGCCGTCCTTGAATTTCTCCACCGAGGCTTTGCCGCCCTCTCCCGATCTGTTTATGATATAGTCAAAGCCGTACCAGCCCGTTTTATCGTCGTTATCCGATTTTATGAACAGATTCATCCAGTTGTCGCCCTCACGCGGCGTGATGTCCGCGGCGCATTCCGCCATAAAGTACAGATATTCGTTATCGGAGCTTACCTTTGCCGTAAGTATGTCGTTTCTCCCGGTGTCGTTTTTGTATCTCAGCTTGCCGACGTTTGAGGCGTGGTCGCGCTTTACCGTATCTCCGTAAACGTCGCGGAATTCCGGCCCCACGGTGTACCACTGCACGGCGCTGCCGTCAAGGTCTATCGTGCTCTGACCGAAAGCCGCCTCCGGCGGACGCGAGCCCTTGTATTTTCTGACGTTCAGGACCATCTGATAATAGTAGTTATCCTTGAAGCCTCCCGTCATCGGCTCTATATCTCTCGAATACTCGGCGTTGAAGTTGTCGCAGTAGGTGTTTTTCGTATCGCCGCCCTTTGTAGACGTATATTCGCCCGCCATACGTTTTCCGGAGTCCTCATATCGGCCGGCCCACCATTCGTTCCAGCCGGTTATCATTATAAGCTCGGGATCTCTTTTGATGGCTTGGTCGAAGCATTCCTGGAAAGCAAGCCCGAGACCGCTCGTCTGCGGATAAAGACCGAAGCCCATGTTCCAGTCGCCCTGAGCGAGCTCAAACGGCTCGCCTGACTTTTTGGTGTAGCTTCTTCCGGCGTCGGTGCCGTAGCTTCCGTCAGCCCAGAAGCCGCACATGACCACCATCTGCTCGATGACGCGCTTGCCGTCGTCCTTGCGGAAGCCCGGTTTCTGCGGATACATCGAAGCCCACGGCCAGCAATCGTAGCCGCTTCTGTTTTTATACCAGCCGTTGCCGAATTCCTCGGCTTCCGTAGCCCATGAAATACGTATCGTAAAGAAATCCTTTTGTTCCTCGGATATGTCGAAAAGCGAGGATATGAACATAAGCACCGGCTTGCCGCGCCATTTGAACCATATA
>JAGDCE010000084.1 GCA_017958705.1 Clostridia bacterium | reverse complement strand
CGCACCGTCGAGGTGCATATCTCCGACGTCTCGGAGCGCGAGCCGTTCCGTCAGGTCAGCTACGTCGGACTGTACGCGGAAGCGACGGTCAAAGGTCTCGGTTTTGACGGATATCTAAAGGCCGTCGATATACTGCTGTCATGAGAGTCGGCATAGAAAAAGGAAGACCGTCGGGAGTGGCGGCGGCGCCGCCGGCAAAGAGCTTCGCGCACCGCATGCTGATCTGCGCGGCGCTCGCCGGCGCGCCCGGCATAATACGCGGAGTGTACGGCAGCGAGGACGTGCTCGCGACGGTAGACTGTCTGCGTCAACTTTGCGCGGACATAAGGCTTGACGGCGATACCGCTTACGTCACGCCGTCGGCAGGAGAGGGCGGCGATCTGTTCTGCCGTGAGAGCGGCAGCACGCTGCGCTTCATGATACCGCTGTGCCTGTGCTCTGGTCGGAAGATAACGCTTCACGGCGCGCCAAGACTGTTCTAGCGGCCGCTCGGGGTATACGAAAAGCTTTGCCGCGACCGGGGGCTGATTTTTGAAAAAAGCGGAGATTCCGTCACGGTCTGCGGGAAGCCCGATCTGTCTGATATCAAAATCGACGGCTCGGTCTCGAGCCAGTTCGTAACCGGGTTGATGCTCGCCGCGCCGTCGGGAGGAGCCGGCAGCCGTATAAGGCTGACGCCGCCCATCGTTTCGCGGCCGTATATTGAAATAACGCGCAGCGTTATGCAGACGTACGGCGTAAAAACCGTGTGGGAGGACGAAAACACGCTGTTCATCCCCGGCGGTCAGAGCTATAAAGCGTGCGACGCGCAGGTCGAAGGCGACTGGTCGAACGCCGCGTTCCTGTTCGCGCTCGGCATGATCGGCAGCGTCGCCGTGTCGGGGCTCGATCCGGACAGCGTGCAGGGCGACAAAGCCGTCCTCGGACAGTTCGCGCAGCTCAAAAACGGTCACGCAAAGATAGATATAACGGACTGTCCGGACAACGGCCCTGTGCTTATGGCGGTCGCCGCGGCAAATCACGGCGCGACGCTGACCGGCACTTCGCGCCTGCGCGCAAAAGAAAGCGACAGGGGAGAAGCGATGGCTTCGGAGCTGCGCAAATTCGGCGCGGACGTCGCCGTTTACGAGAACGGGATAGAGATAAAAGGCGGGATAAAAGAACCGCGTGAAATACTGTGCGGACACAACGACCACCGCGTCGTTATGGCGCTGTCGGTGTTGCTGACACTCACGGGCGGGCGGATAGACGGCGCGGAAGCGGTAAACAAGAGCTGGCCGGACTTTTTCGAAAGTCTCGCCGCGCTCGGCATCGGAGTCAAGATATGGAACTGAACAAAGATACTAAAATACTCATAGTTGGTCTCGGCCTGCTCGGCGGAAGCTATGCGAAGGCGCTGACGAAAAAAGGCTTTGAGGTGAGATGCGTCACGCGCTCGCAGTCGTCGGTAGACTACGCGCTGGCGGAGGGGATCATCGCGGGCGGCGCTGCGTCGCCCGATCCGGAGCTTATCGGCTGGGCGGATCTGCTCGTCTTCGCGCTTTATCCGCATATTTTCATCGAATGGATCGAAAATTACGGTAAATACATCAAAAAAGGCGCGGTGATCACCGACGTGACCGGCGTGAAGCAGTGCGTCGTTTATAAGGTGCAGGATATGCTGCCCGAGGGCGTCGAATTCATCGCCGCCCACCCGATGGCGGGACGCGAGGTCTACGGCGTTCAGAACAGCGACGACTCCATTTTCCGCGAAGCTAACTACATCGTAACGCCTACGGAAAAGAATACGCCGCAGGCGATAAGGCTGTGCAAGGATCTCGGGCATACGCTCGGTTTCGCGCACGTCGCGGAGCTGACGCCGGAGAAGCACGACGACATGATCGCGTATCTTTCACAGCTGACGCACTGCATCGCCGTTTCTCTCATGACGTGCAGCGACGTGCCGCAGCTGAAGGAATACACGGGCGACTCGTTCCGTGATCTTACGAGGATCGCGAAGATCAACGAGGATATGTGGACGGAGCTGTTTCTGCTCAATAAAAAGCCGCTCATCTCGATGATAGACGAGTTTTCGGGCGAGCTTTACAGACTGAGGACGTATATAGCGGACGACAACGTGGAAAAGCTGAAGGAAATGATGAGGACGTCGACCGAACGCAGAGCCGCGTTCGACAAGACGAAGATGCAGGAGAACTGATATGAATATGATGTTCAAGCGCAAGCTGCCGATCCCGCAGGAGATCAAAGGCATGTACCCGGTGACGGAGGAGCTTGCGAAAATAAAAAAAGAGCGCGACGACCAGATCAAAGCCGTCTTCGACGGCAGAAGCAGCAAATTCCTGCTTGTGATTGGCCCCTGCTCGGCGGATTCCGAGGATCCTGTGCTCGAATACGTGGACAGACTCAGAAAGGTGCAGGACAAGGTCGCCGATAAAATAATCATCATCCCGCGGATCTACACGAACAAGCCGCGCACGATAGGCGACGGATATAAAGGAATGCTCCATCAGCCGGACCCCACAAAGGGCTCGGATCTGCTCAAGGGTATAATCGCGATCCGCGAGATACACATGCGCGCGCTCGAGCTCACCGGCCTGTCGACCGCCGACGAGATGCTGTATACGGAAAACCACAGATATCTGTCCGACCTGCTCAGCTACGTCGCCGTAGGCGCGCGCAGCGTCGAGGATCAGCAGCACCGCCTGACTGCGAGCGGACTCGATATCCCCGTCGGAATGAAAAACCCGACCGGCGGCGATATCTCGGTCATGATGAACTCGATAATCGCGGCTCAGCATCCGCACGCGTTCATCTACCGCGGCTGGGAGGTCGAGAGCACCGGCAACGCATACGCCCACGCAATACTGCGCGGATATGTAAATAAACACGGTCAGTCGCTGCCGAACTATCATTACGAGGACCTGATCGGTCTGTACGATACGTATATGGAAAAAGGTCTGAAGAACCCGGCGGTCCTGATAGATACGAACCACGCGAATTCGAATAAGGATCATAAGGAGCAGATAAGGATAGCGAACGAGGTAATGCATTCCTGCCGCTGCTCCGCGGATATAAAGAGCATCGTCAAAGGGCTTATGATCGAGAGTTATCTCGAAGAGGGCTGCCAGCCCGTCGGCGGAGGAGTATACGGTAAATCCATAACCGATCCGTGCCTCGGTTGGAAGGATACGGAAGCGCTCATCTACGACCTCGCGGATCAGCTCTGAAAAATTGCTGCAAACGGAATAATACCGGCTGAGACGGGGAAGGCCCCTTGTTTCAGCCGGTTTTTGTGTAAACACATGTGTCCCTTCGGGACGATCTGTGTGCCGCTAAACGCGGCACGTCAGGGGGTTCCCCCGCCCCCCTATCCACCCCCTGACCCCTGCCATCCCCCCAACATCCGTTGGGGCTTTTCCGACGGCGGGAGCATAGGGGTTCCCCGTTGCGAACCGGAGAGCAACGGGGGTTCACGTAAGCCCCCACCCTACAGGGGAACAGCGGGTCGTCGAGGGCGCCGACCCCTACGGCATCGTGGCCCCCTCAGGTTATCAACCTGCGGGAGGGGAACAGGGGGTTTGGGGGGTGACGAGCATTG
>JAGDCE010000083.1 GCA_017958705.1 Clostridia bacterium | reverse complement strand
TCTTTCGCGCATATAGGAACTCAGATGAAAGGGCGAGCGATGTGCGAAGTATTCGGAGCCTACGGCTGGGCGGAGGGCACACCCGTCATGAAATGGCTGCTCGATTATCTGCTCGTGCGCGGGGTGAATCATTTCGTGCCTCACGCGTTCTCGCCCGCGTTCCCGGACCCGGACTGCCCGCCGCATTTTGGCGCCGAAGGCGTTGATCCTCAGTTCGAGGGCTTTTCGAAGCTTATGAGTTACGGCAACCGCGCGGCACATCTTCTGTCGCACGGGGTACACATAGCCGACGCGGCGATCCTTTATCACGCCGACGCCGAATGGTACGGTGAATACGGCACGGCGATGCTGACGCAGGTCCCGGCAAAGATCCTGTACGACGAGCATATCGACTTCGATATAATCCCGGCTGACTGTTTCACCGGCGACAGCGGCAGCCGCGTTTATCCGGCGAAGGTGTCCGACGGCCGGCTCCGTATCGGAGACGAAGTCTACGGCTGTCTGATAGTCCCCGCGGCGGATAAGCTGCCGCAGAAGCTCGAAAAAGCCTTATCGGCACTCGAGGACGCCGGCGTATGCGTCATCCGCATGGAAAAAGACGGGAGCAAAGAAGACCTTATTAAGCGCGTTGACTGCGCCGCGGAAAGAGATATCCGTGTCGACGGCGATCATCCGTTTCTGCGCTGCATCCATTACCGTAACGGCGTCTCGCATACGTATATGTTCGTAAACGAATCAGTCGCCGACCCGGTCGACACCACGGTGACGCTGTTGTCGCTTGACGGCTGCAGGAGCGGCGTCATGCTCGATATGTTAAACGACGGAGTCTATTCCGTCAGCACCGTTAACGGACGGCTTCCGCTGTCGCTGTCGCCTTATCAGTCGGTGATCGCCGTGTTCGATCCCGAAGGCGCGCCGGCTGATCTGCCGCAAAGACCTCAGTATACAAAGATACCGTGCGGGCTTACGTTCAGCGTTGCGAAAGCCCCGTACACAAATATGGAAAAATACACGCCGCTGCCCGGTGAATATCCCTCAGGCACTCTGCCCGATATATCTGCGGATGACCCGGGATTTTCCGGCAGGATAAGATATACCTGCCGTTTCGACCGGCCCGACGGCGTATCCGGTATTGACCTTGGAGAAGTCGGTCAGACGGCGCATCTGTACTGCAACGGCGCGGACCTCGGCGTCCGCGTCTGCCCGCCGTACTCGTACGATTTGTCACGTTGCCTGAAGGATAAAGACAACGAACTCGTGATCGAGATCTCCAATACTCTCGCCAACGCGGTCAGAGACGGCTTTTCGACATTTTTAGCGATCCCGGCGTCAGGTATCAAAGGACCCGTAAACTGGCTGAAATAATATACTGTCACACCCCGGTTTTTGCAGTTTTTTACGGCAAATTTCGATTCCGGGTTGACAACTCGGCATTTTCGTTATATAATGTCAACATAAAAAAAAGAAAGGAAGTGTTATCATGATCAGGACAAACCTCGTAACACTGACAGTCATCAAAGCCGTCGCTTACCGACAGAAACTTATGACCGGCGGCTCGGGCGTCGTCATCATCCGTGAGGATGCGACTCAGCCCGGTATAGCTTCGATAAGCAAAACATCAGGCGAAGCCATCCCCTCCGCCAATACGCCCAAAAAACTGTATCCTCAGGCAGCCTTCAACGAGGCTATCGCTTTGACGTCCGGCCTCCCGTTCAGAAAACAGGGAAGCGTAAAGCCGAGCGACGCGTTCGTTTCCGAAGAACCCGCCCCGAAGGAAGAAGAACCCGAGGAAGCCATCGTCAGCAGCTCAGAGTATCTGAAGATCGTCGATCATTACACCGATAAGACCGGCAAGCTCTCGTATCCGCTGATCAACAAAGATATGATAAAATTCGCGCATTCGAGCAGCAAGGTCCGCCAGATGATCGAAGAAGGCGCAAAGCCGAAGGAGATCAGCCGCTACGTCGTCGGATCGAAGTTCCGCAGCGTCACCGGCAACGCAAAGCTGTCGGATGCTCAGGTCACGAAGATGGTCGCGCTCCTCGACGAAGTCAGCCCCAAAGGCGTGCTCAAGGAGTTCAACGACGAGATCCGCCGCACGCTGAAAGCGCGCAATTAAACGCATACGAAAACGGAGCAGGCAAATCGCCCGCTCCGTTTTCTTTCTCTTGACAACGCCGATACGGTGTGATATAATCATAGCGATAAAAAGCAAAGGAAACAAGCATATGGAAAACAATCACTGGAACGGCAAACTCTGGTACGCGTACGGCACGTCGATGACAAGCGTCGAATACGGAAAATACGTTCAGGTAGTGCAGGAACTGTCGGGTCTGCGCGTTGTGAACAAGGGCATACCCGCAAGCTGTCTGACGCCGGACGGATTCGATAAAAAAGGCGAGACGAAGAACGTCGTCATGGATCCGGACGACGGGAAGAAGGACGCGGATCTGATAACGCTCGAGGTGCTCCCGAACGAAGGACCGACCGTCGGCAGCATATACGATACCGACGACAGATCTTTCTGCGGATGTCTCAATCAGTGTCTGCGCTTCCTGCAGGAGAACACGAGGGCGCAGATCGTGCTCATCGTCATGATCGGAAGCAACAACATCACGCCGGAAACGCCGCACGAGCTGCGCCGCATACCGCAGTATGAATTCGCCGAGATAATAGAAAAGACGGCGCGCCTGAACAGCGTGCCGGTCATAAACGCGTTCTGCGAATCCGGTTTTGGATACGCAAGAGTGAAAAACAGGGAATATCAGCCGGACAATATCCATTTGAACGATATCGGCGGCTTGAATATGGGAAGATTCATCTGGAGCAAACTGAAAGACATACCGCTCTGGACGGCTCCGTAAAAACAAAGCTGAAGTCGCAGGACTTCGATTTGACCGCGAGCGCATGCGAGCAATTCAGCTTTAAAAAATTTAAAGAAATGACCCGCTGTGATACGTTCTAAATTGAACAGTGTCAAAGCGGGTTATTTTTTTATTGTTTTGCCTGTGATCTCATGTTATTTCGACCGCGGACCAGGATACGTATTCGGACACCGTGCCGTCGCCCGCCTGACCCTGAGCGTTGCTGCCGTTGATCCGGATCACGCCATCCGAGTCGAGATACGCAATGAACGCGAAGCCCGCCGCGGCGTCTTTCGCTCCGTTCTTGACGAGCATTATCGCCGATCCGTCGACCGCGGGGCCTCCGAGACAGTTGCCGCTGTTGATGCCGTATCCGTACAGCGCGCCGTTCTTCGTCAGTATCGCTATGTCGCCGTGGTGGATCGCCGCTTTTACAACGCCGTTAACGGAGATCGGCTGAGCGCCGTAGCTTCCGCTGCCCTGTGAAAATCCGTTGACCGTGCGCCAGCCGGCGTAATACAGTTTGCCGTCCTCGGTGACCATCAGCAGCTCGTGCTCGCCGCTCGCGATATAGCTGACGCCGGACAGAAGCTTATACGGAGTCGTGATGTTGTCCACGGACTCGCGGAACTTGTTCCAGCGCGCGTCGCCCAGTACGTAGCAGTCGCCGCTCTGATCGATATAAGCGGTATTCCTGCGTCCCGCCGAGATCATCACTGCGTTGTCCGCTATCTTGGTAAACGACGTCGCCGTGCCGCCCTCGTTCTCCTTGCCGAGCTGACCGTAACTGTTGTTTCCGATGCCCCGGACGGAGCCGTCTTTGTCAAGGACGAGAAGGTGATCGAAGCCGACGCTTATCTGCACGGGTATCCCGTCGTAATCAAGCAGCGTCCACGACGTCGACGTATCGACGCCGGGTATCACGGAGGCGCCTATCGTATAAATATCGCCGTCAAGCGTCAGTATCGCCGCGACAACGGTGTTATTATTGTTTTCAAGGTCGTTGCTGTGGCAAATCTCTATTTGCGCGACGTTTTCTTTAACAAGTTCGGGCTTCGTAACGACCGGCGCTGACGCCCCGGCGCCCAAAACGTTATTATTGTTGCTGCCCCATGCGTAAAGCCTGCCGTCGGGCGACAGATAATACATCTCGCATCCGCCCGCGACGATGCCGGAACGTACGGACAGTTCGACCGGGACTTTTATTTTTTTCGTTTCAAAACTGATCTGCCCGGAAACTTTCGTTGTGAATTCCGCCGTATCGGTTTCATATCGCGTCGTTTTTCCGGTGTTGTCGGTAAATACTATCGCGCAAAGCTCAAAACCTTCCTTTGCTTTGACGCGGATCTTTACCGTTATGCTCTCGTCGAATTTTTGTGTCCACGAATTCTGTATGACCGATCCGTTGACCGTCACGTCAAGACGCGTTTCGGAAAATTTGACGGAAAGATAATTGCCGCTTATGCTTATCAGATAATCTTCCGACACGCCGAAATAAGAGCAGAGATGTCTTAACGCGTAACTTTTG
>JAGDCE010000082.1 GCA_017958705.1 Clostridia bacterium | reverse complement strand
TTTCACTGTTACGTGCAATCCGACACTTTCCGTGCAAGAAAAGACGGTAATAATCACCGGGAGCGGTGAAAATGCGAGGATCACGGGAGGGACGTTCATCGAAGACGTCTTTGAGCTTGATTCGAATCCGCAAACCGCGGACGCGTCTATCATCGCGGTGTGCACTCTTGCACTTTCGGCGCTTGCGGCGGCGGCAGTGCTGATAAAGAAGAAAAAAGTCTGAATATTTCCGGGGCGGACGGTGTCCGCTCCGGATTTTCTATTGACAGCGCCGCGATAAAATGGTATCATATAAAAAAACGCACGGGAGACGGAACATGAGCGAAGCGAAAGCGATATTTCTCAAAGGCAAACGGTGCGAGCCGAACGTGTTCGCCTGTTTTTCAAAAAGATTCCGCATAAGCGGCGGCGCGCGAATAAGGATCAGCGCGTGCTCGTATTACAGGCTGAGGATCAACGGACAATTCGTCTGTCACGGCCCCGCCAGATCCGGCCATTATCACGCGCGCGTCGACGAATACGACGTCAGCGCATACGTCAAAGGGGACGATCTTTTCGAGATCGAGGTCGCGTCATACTGCGGCGCATTCGGCACCGTCAACGACGACACGAACGAGGAAGGCTTCCTTTACGCGGAAATATACGGAGACGGAGGGTTTATCGGCGGCACGGACGGGACCTGGGAGTGCCGCACTGTATATCAGCGCGCCAGATACGCGCCGCGCCATTCGCACTGCCGGCAGGTGACGGAGGTCTGGCGTCTCGACGAAAACTACCCTTCCCTGCTTGCCCTGCCGGACGAGGGCGTCGAGGAGGTGCCGGCGCCGGTGTTTATCGGGCGCGGCGTGCCGTACCCGACGTACGAGGCGGTGCACGCGAAGACGCTCGTCGGCTTCGGCGGGCTCGAGCACGATGAAAACAAGCGCGTGAACAGGCTGTTCTACTACGGCTGGAACGAAGAATTCGCAAGATCGGGCGAGAGCCCCGGCGACGAGGACGCAGGCCTCGTCCGCGTGCCCGCAAAACGCAGAGTGACGTATGATAACGGCGTCGGCTTCGGCGAAGGCGACGGGATCTGCTACGCCGCGTGGGACCTGCAGGCGATGTACTGCGGCTTCATAAAATTCACCGTCACGCTCGGCGCGCCGGGCTGCGTCGACATAGTATATTCCGACCGGCTCGAGCCCGACGGCGACGTCAGCCCGCAGATCGGCTACAACAGCTGCTTCCGCGTTTACTGCCCCGCGGGCGAAACGACGTTTACCTCGTTCGAGCCGTACGCGTGCAGATACGTCAAAGCCGTGGTCAGATGCGAAGCCGAGTTCACGATAAACGACGTCGGTCTGATCTCATACACCCCGGCAGACGTTCACGCCGGCACGTTCCTGTGCAGCGACGAGGATCTGAACCGCATCTACGAGGCGGCGCGGCGCACGCTGCTTCTGAACACGCTCGACATATTCATGGACTGCCCCGACCGCGAGCGCGGCGGCTGGCTCTGCGATTCGCTGTGGACCGGACGCGCGGCGGCGCTGATGCTCGGCGATCCGTCCGTCGAGCGCGCGATGATCGAGAATTTCATGTTCTATCCGGGCGAGGAGTGCTATCACGGATTTTTCCCGCAATGCTACCCGGCTAAAGGCGATTTCAAAAACGGCGCGCTGACGACGTGGTCGTTCTGGTTCGTCGTCGAGATCGGAGAATACTATAAACGCACAGGCGACCGCGAGCTTATCGACCGCTGCCGCCGCCGCCTCGACGTGTTCTTCAAGGGCGTGCGCGAATGCTGCGGCGAACACGGGCTTTTCGATTCGCACGGCGCGGTGTTCGTCGACTGGTCGCTTTCAAACGAGCGCGAGTACGTTTACCCGATCTCCTGCGCCGCGAACGTCGAATATGCCTGCGCGCTTGAAGTCTACGATATGCTTTACGGCGTGCCGGAGGCGAAGGCGCACGCGGTACAGAGAAGAAAAACGCAGCAGGACGACGCGCTCGACCGCGGCGGATACGATCAGCGGTATATCCTGCACGACAGCCTTGAATACAAGGACGGAAAGCTCAGAGGAAAGCCGTTTTACAGCGAATCCGCGCAGTATACGATGCTGTGGGGCGGACTTTTCACAAAACAGAATTGCCCCGCGC
>JAGDCE010000081.1 GCA_017958705.1 Clostridia bacterium | reverse complement strand
CAGGACGATCACCACGGCGAGCCTGAACAGCGTGTTGACGAGCGCTATCGTCACCATCGTCATCGTCATTCCCATAAAGGAGAAATCAAATACAGCATTAAAAATGTAGAACACGCCGCCGCATATGATCGCACCGAGGACGTCAGAGATAAGATATACGAAAGCGGTGCGCTTGCCGTTCGTTCCGGCGCCGAGCGCGCTGATCATTACGGGGACCGACGCGCCTATCGCAATACCCATGATTATCGGCAGCGCTTCGCTGAACTGGATCATTCCGGTCATGGAAAGCGCCTGCAGTATACCGACCGCCGCGCTCGCACTCTGGATGACCGCGGTGAACAGTATGCCGGCGAGGATGCCGATAAACGGATTGGAAAAGCTCGTTATCATCTTTATGAACACGGCGCTCTCACGCAGAGGGATCACCGCGTCGGACATCATCGTCATGCCGTACATAAGCACGGCGAAGCCGAGCAGGATGCCCGCCATGTTCTTCAACTGTTTCTTTTTCGAGAACATCCTGATACCGGTGCCTATCAGCGCGACAGCACCGGTTATTATCGCGGTGTTCAGATACTTTGCGATACTCGCACCCGTGCTGCTGAGGCTGTTCAAACACAGTATCCAGCCGGTGATGCTCGTGCCGAGGATCGCACCGAGTATGACGCCGATCGCCTGCTTCACCTTCATGATGCCTGAGTTGACGAAGCCGACCGTCATTACCGACGTCGCCGACGACGACTGTATCACGGCGGTGACGCCGGTGCCGAGCAGTATCCCTTTAAACGTGCTTCCGGACAGCTTGTAGAGTATCATTTCCATCTTGCTTCCGGTGACTTTTTTAAGCGAGTCTCCCATCACGGACATGCCGAACAGGAACAGCGCAACTCCTCCGAGCAGTGAGATTATGTGCTGAAAATCCATTTATGTCTCCCGATATCGTGTTTTTTGTACCGCGTGCGCCGCGGACCCGATATTCTTATATATAATTCTACAATAGATCGGCACGTTTGTCAAGTGCGAAATGCGGGAAAAAGCGACAAAAAATCACGTTCTCAGAGCGTGATTTTCATACAAGGCAGAACTTTTGACCACGAGGCGACGCTGTAAGGGTCGTCGGGGTAGCACGGATAAAGGCACGTGACGACGTCGTTATCCGTCGCGGCGGTGAAATCCTCGTCTCCGTTCACCCAGCGGCGCGTCTCGCCGATGCGGTAATCGCGGGTGTTGCTCCAGACCCACGCGGGCGTGCCCCAGACGCGTTTTTCCGCGTTTATCGCGCGGTAAACGTCCTCGTCGACTCCCGCCTGTCCGTGGTGCGCCATGTGGACGGCGTCGCTTCTGAGCGCTTCGCCGTACTTTTCAAGCAGGCGGCGGCCGCCGCTTCTGCCGAGATCATGCAGAAACAGCATCGTTTTGCCGTTTGCGTGCATGCGGAACACGAGTGAGCTGCTGTTTGTATCCGTGCCGTCAGATATATCCCATGTCTGCATCATCTCGAACTTAACGCCGTCGACGTCGATCACCTGACCCGCCTCTATCGTTTTTCCGCTGACGTTGCAGCCGTTCACCGCGTCGAAATACGACTCGCCGGAATAAGCTATGCCGTGAAGCGCGGCGTAGTGATCGAAGCCGGCTTTAAGGTCCGAGAACATCTGCTCGTCGCCGCCGCGGAACGGGAACTCATCCGTTTCATACGGCGGAAAATCGAAGATGAAGCGGTTTACGGTAAGCTGCTCCGGCGATTTGCACGCGCTCATCAGCTTGCCGAGCTCGCGGAAATGGTCGCAGTGCGCGTGCGATAAAAACCACGCGTCGACCGTCAGCGGATCGTCCTCGCAAAGTCCGGCGACGGCTCTTAGCGCGCAGCCGAGAAAAGGCGGTCTGTCGCGGCCTTCGCCGTCTATGCCGCCGTCGATCACGACGAGTCTGCCGCCGCCCGTTTTGATGATGTAGCACTCCATGAGGCTGTTTTTCTCGGGCGCGGCGAAATAGATCTCCGTTTTATCCGTCATTCTCCGTTTCATACGTCTCTCCTTCCCCGCTCGTCGACTCCGGTGCACGGGCTTTTTTCTTTCTTTTCACAACGATACACACGACCACCGCCGCCGCGGCGATCAGCAGTACGCCTGCGACCGCCGCCGCAATGATGATCAGCGTCTTTTTGGTATTCTCTTCTTTATATTCCGAATACGGCAGCGGCTCGTATTCCGTGTAGCCGCACCGTTCGCAGTAGATCTGGCGCACGCCGTCCTCTTCGGGCGTCGGTTTCTTGACGACTATCGACTTGAGCTGATGCTCGTTTTCGGCGCGGCACAGATAAGACGAGGCTTTGATATCGCCGTCCGTACAGCAGACGGTTATTCCCGTACCCTGCCGCAGAGTTTTATCTTCGATCTTTAACGAATACCACTGCTCCGCCGTGCCCGGGAACGACACTTTTTTGAGCGGACAGCCGTCGAAGCTGCCCTTCGGCACAAAGGGCGGGATATTTGTGAAAACCACCGTGATTATCTCGTCCGTGTACTCTTTCCACGGGCGTCCGGAGAAAAGCGCCGTTCCGCCGACGGTAAGCACGCCGCCGGAAAGCTCCCAGCCGGCGCCCGACGCGGAGCTCCCTGCGTATTCGGAGTTTATGTAATGCGCCGTTTTGTCTATATAGAGCAATCCGCCCGACTGCGCCGCCTCCTCGCGCAGCACTGCGAGTGCGCCCTCGGCGTCGACCGTGTCGGCGCTCACGACTTTCCCGCTGTCCCGCCACAGATAAAACGGATTTGAAAAGTCCCCGTCGGGCCTGTCCGAGGTCGCGATATATTCGCTGACGGCGACTCTGATCTTCTTATCCTCCGCGCCCGTCTGCCATACGCCGTTGCGGTAAACGGCGGCTCCGTCGATGATTATCGCGTTTACGGTATTATCGGTAAACCAGCAGTCCGCGCCGACCATGCGCGACAGAAGCGTCGAGCCGGATGAGGTCAGGGAGTATTCAAGCGCGTGCAGGAATTCCGTATACGTCAGCTCGTAACAGTAGATCCTGTTTTCAAACGGGAACATCGCGTAGACGTCCGACGCCGTTATGAATCGCACGTCGTCGTATACGCGCAGCTCGAGATCGAGGCGCAGGCCGCCGGAATTTATGAATCCGACGTCGGCGCCGACCGCGCGCGCCGTCACCGACGCGAGCCAGTTGCCCATAGTGCAGGCGCGCTCGCCGCTTCCGGCGATGAATTTGTAACGCCGCGCCTCGGTATTTATATATCCGATCCGGGTGTTCAGCGCTTCGCTTATCTCGCGTATGAACATATCCGACAGCATCACCACGTCACGGTCGAGCAGGTCGGCGTTCTTCTCGTTGTTGTAAAGCCGCGACCGCACCGCGTCGATGCTGACTGTGTCCGCGGACGATACGCCGGAGAACGAGGCTTTCCCGCCGTTTTCCGTGAATCGCAGCTCCGCGTACGCGTAAGCGCAGCCGTTGCACGCCGGCTGTATGTATCTGACGCCGCTTGATGCGACGCCGTTTTCGTTTCTGTGCGTATGTCCGCCGAGCACGAGGTCGATCGCCGAGCCGCCGCGGAGAGCAGCCGCCGCCTCGCCCGCCTCGCCGTGAGTCAGGAGCACCGTCACGTCCGCCTCTCCGCTCTGCTCGAGTCTTTCGGCGAGCGATTCGAGCGCCGCGAAATCCTCCTTTACGGAAAATCCGGCGCCGGTGAATTTTGAATACATTATACTTGACGCGTAATCCGATGCGAAGCCGACGACGGCGACCTTAACCGGCAGTTCCTTCCCCGCCGAAACCGCCGTGTTTTCGAGTATCACGTAGTCGCGCGTGAATTCCGCTCTGCTGCCGTTCTCATATAAGTTGCTGCAGACGACGGGGACGTCGTTGACGAAGCTCTCGCCCTCCACGAAATAGTCGATCATAGTGCCGTCGCGGTCGACGGTGTTTTCGATCCCCCAGTCGAATTCGTGGTTGCCGACGGTCACCGCGTCGTAATCCATTATCTCGTAAGCCGCCGAAATCGAACTGCCCTGAAGCAGGCTCGACAGCGAATTGCCCTGGAATATATCGCCGCCGTCGAGCAGGATCGCGAGGTCCTTTCTGTACGAGTCTCCGTATCCGCGCACGTCCTTCACTTTATCGGATATATACGCGAGGCGGTATTCGTATTCATCGCCCGACGTGTCGGCGAGATAGCCGTGCGTGTCGGACGTCTCGAACAGCGGCAGAACGTACGTATCCGCCGCGGCCGCGCGGAGCTGTGCGGCTGAAAACAGCGTAAACGCCGCAAGGGCCGCCGAAGCAGCCCTTATTATTTTCGATGCGGTGCGTACGTCTTTTCCGTTCATCATCATTTTTTCAGAGTTTTTTTGTTCTTCGTGTTCTCGAAATATCTGAGTTTCACGCCGGTGTTGTAGAAATCCTTTTCCGTGCATCCGGCGCGTCCGCCGCCGGCGCAGGCGCAGGCACACGCGCAGGCGCAGGCGCACGAGCTGTGCGCGCATGAGCTGTGACCGGAACCGGAGCTGAAGAACGACGAGGACGATCTCGTCCTGGTGACGACCGGAACGTTTATGACTCTGACACGCAGATATGTGTTGGGCGACGACGAATAACGGTACGTTCCGTCCGTGTTCTTGCCCAGGATATCCGATTCTTCCTTCGGGATGTCCTTTTCCTCGATCTTCTCCTCGCTCTTTATGAAGCTTCTGCCGCAGTATTCGCAGTTGTCCTTGCCCTCCGGGCGCGCCGCGCCGCAGCCGGGACAGTTGGGATAATATTCGACCTTCGTACGCGTGATCTTCTTCTCCGTGCCGAAGTTCGCGGTCTTCTTATACGACAGCGCGCCGATCAGTATCGGCAGCGCGATCGGCAAAGCTATCAGAAGCAGCGTGAAAGAGCCGCCTATGACGCTCGCGATCCCCTCGATCAGGCCGTTGCCGCCGCTGTATTCGCCGTTGCCGTCCGTGCTTTTGTCCTCGCTGAACGAGAACGCCTCGTTCGGATAAGACACGCGGACGGTGAACCTCTCGCCGCGGTCGAGTGAAGTTTCCCAGACGTTATAGCCGTCGGGGCCGACCTCGCAGGCCGGGCTGAAGCTGTCGACTCCGCTGTTGTTCCATTTTATCACGAGCCTGTCGACTTTTATATCGTCGAACCAGCCGGGCGTGAACGTATATACGGTATAGCCCTCCGTCACGACGTTCATGTCGTACATATAATCCTGCACGAGTTCGAACGCGAAGCGCACCGTCTCGCCCGCGTGGTATTCACGGTCGAGATCTATGCGCAGATGAGCGCCCGACGACGAGGAGAACGATATGTCGTCGATCGTCTCGGTCAGAGGTCTGTATGAGACGTAGTGATTGTTCGGTATGCCGACCTGCACCCAGGACAGCGGGCCTTCGGACGTCGAATCGAGCACTTTCCAGTCGATCATGTAGACCATGGTAAGCGTTGCGTCTTCATTTACGTCAACCGTGATCTCGTATCCGACTATCTCGTCAAGATCCGCGGCGCTGACGCCCGAGCAAAGGATAAGCGAGATCACCGCGCAGAGCACGATGAAGATCGCGATCGTTTTCTTATTTTTCACTTCTCTCACCCCTTCCCTTCATCACACGGAGCGGGCATTCAAAGCGCGCGGTCGCGGAAAATCCGCGTCTTTCCGCGCATCTTTCCGAATTCCAGATGCTCTCCCATTCGTCGTTCAGGAAATCGCCGAGCGGCTCGTCGGAGAGCCAGCTCTGGCACGGCACGACGCCGCCTCCCGGAGTTATCGCCATGTTCGACAGGCACGCGCCGCAGCCGGGCGTGCTTATGCCGAGATCGCGGCAAAGTCCGTCGTCGACCCAGCCGGGCGACGTGAAGCTTATCTCCATGCCGTTTTCGTGGCAGTATTTCACCGCATCGGTCAGTATCGCGCTCATCGACGCGCGGTCGAGCTGAAGCGACTCGGACTCGTTTGTCCTCGCGTTGCCGGTCGTTATAAGGCCCGAGCAGGTGACGTATATCACGCCGAGCTCGTGCAAAAACTGCAGTGTCTTCACGTAATCTGCGTTAAGCGTGCAGAGCGGCGTGTTGATGCTGAGGCTCAGCCCGCAGGCGAGCGCGTTTTTGATGCCGTCAAGCGTTTTGTCGTAGCCGTCGACGCCGACGAGGCGGTTATGAACCTCCCTGTCGGAGCTGTAAAACGTGATCTGCACGCTGTCGAGCGCCGATTTTTTGAGGTTTTCACAGTACTGTTCGGTAAGTTTGAGCCCGTTAGTGTTCAGCCGCGTTATGAACCATCTCGCGTAGTGGATCAGCTCGAAGATATCGTCCCTCATCGTCGGCTCGCCGCCGGTGAACGTGACCTGCGGCACGCCGATCGCGCGGCATTTGTCGATTATGCGCTTCCATGCCTCCGTGGGCAGTTCTTCTTCGTCAGACCTGACCTGTCCCGCGGCGTAGCAGTGGACGCACCTCTGGTTGCAGTGCCAGGCGCCGTCCTTCGTCATCGCGCTGACCATCAGATCCATCCTGTGCGGCGCTTTCATGTACTGCGCGTAATCGCGCAGTTCTGTATATCCGATCGCCTCGTCCGGGATCTGCCCGCGCGCTATGCGGCTGAGCGAATTCATGATCCGGTAAATATCGTTTCTGAGACGCTTCTTCGACGTGAAGCGGTCGACGCGGCGCACCGACGCGCAAGTTTTTTCGACTATGTCGTCGGCGTCCTTCTGATTTATCGGACGTCCGCTGTATTCGTTTATCTGCTCTATAAGCTCGGTCAGAAGAATGCTCCACGAAACGTTTACGGGAACGATATCCTGACCGTTTATTATCGCCGCGCTCGCCGGTATCTCTTTACCTTTGATCGCGGGCGGCACGAGATGTATGCGCACGACGCCCGGACCTTCCGGATTCAGCGTCGTATGATGTACCTCGTTGAATTTGAGCTTTGCGTATTGCAGCTCGCGTTTTGATGCTTTCATGGCGGCCTCCTGATTTTACTTTTGTCATTATATCATAAAAATCGGCGCTGTACAACACTTTTTTGTAAGGTTTCTTCCCGATTTTATAAAATTTAATAAATTGATATGGAAAAACACCGCCCCGCGGTGTTATACTTTGCAGGAAGGACAGGTGCCGCGCCGCGGCACGATCGAGGCATAAGGATTAAAGTCAGTGTCATGAGATACGTTTCGCTCGCTTTCACCGGGTACAGGACGGAGAAACTGCCGCCCGAGCCCGGTGCCGGAAAACTTAAAGAGATGATCGCCGGGATTATTCGCGGCGAGGCGGAGCGCGGCGTGAAATACTTCATGTCCGGAGTCTGTCACGGCGCCGACCTGATCGCGGCGGACGCCGTGCTCGGACTTCGGGAAGAGCTCGGGATCGAGCTGTGGTGCGCCGTGCCGTTCCTCGGACACAGGGACACGATCCCGCGGGCGGAGCTTGAATTGTACGACCGCGTGCTTGAATCGGCCGACGGCAGCATCGTGCTGTGCAAGCGCCGTCCCGACCCGTCCGAGTTCGGGCGGCTCTACAACGAGCGCAACCGATTCATGGTACAGCGCTGCGACGGTCTGATAGCAATATGCCCCGGGCATGATATACAGCCCGGGGGCACAAAGAACACGGTAGAGATGGCGCGGCACGCCGGAAAGAACGTGATATTCGTTTTATAATTTCACCGATCTGCCGATGCAGAACGAGTAAAGCTCCGCTGACACGTTTTCCGTGCAGACTATGGACTTCACCGCGGTCGTGTAGTAGCCGAGCTGACGTCTGTGCCTGTCGGCGAATCCCGCGACCGCCTCTGCCGAGTATCCGATGCGGTCGGTCTTGTAGTCAACGACGGTTATCGAACCGTCCTCCTCCTCAAAGAAACAGTCGATGACGCCCTGAACGAGAAGCTTCTCGCCCGACAGGGCTTTTTTTCTTTCTTCGTCTTCCGTGAAGCCGGCGGCGTCGAGCTCGGCGTTGAAGCGGTATTCGCGGCAGAAAAGTCTGCCCGATTCTACCGCCGCCTTCATTCTGCCGTACAGCGGCGAGTCAAAGAACCGTCCGACCTCGTCGTAGCGGATCAGCTCTTTCGCGTCTTCTTTTATGAATTTCATTCTGACGAGCCTGTCGGCTTCCGCGCGCGCGTCGGTCTTCGCCGACTCGAAGTCGCAGAACTGCATAAAAAGGTGCGTGGCCGTGCCGCGAGCGGCGGCGTCCGCCTCTTTTTCGCCCTCGGCGTAATCCGGCAGGATCAGCGGCTTCACCCCGTCGTCGGCGAACGGATCGAAATGATCGCCGTCGTCGTCAAGGAACGACGGATAAAGCGACGACACAGACGCCTTTTTCGGCAGTCTCGCCGCCTCGGCGTACGGGTATTCGTATTCGTATATGCGCTTAAGCTCTTCCAGCCTTTCGGGATCTGCCGCGGCGGTCTCCGCCGCGGTCGCGGCCGCCGTCTCCGTCTCCTCTTCTTCGTCCGCGGGACCGTATCCTATCGCGTAGGATCCGCCGTTACCGTCAAGCGAAACGGTGAGGAAATCGAGAAAGCTGTGACAGTTGTAAACGTCGTCCGCGGTCGCGCCGCCTTTGAATTCCGGCTCGTCTTTCGGGCTTGCCGTCACGAAAAGATACTTTTTCGCGCGCGTCAGCGCCACGTAGAACAGGCACGCCTCGTCGCGCACGCCGTCGTTGTTCCGTTTTATCACGGCGGCGCGGTAGACGGGACCGACTCTCACGGCGCCGTCCGCGTCCTTGACGCGGATGCCGAGACCGAGCTTTCTGTCGGCGATTATGCTCTTTCTGCTGTGCTCGCTGTTGAACTTGCGGTCGCATCCGAGCACGAACACCGCGGAATATTCGAGGCCTTTCGAGCCGTGGATCGTCTGCACTGTCACGCGGCCGGACGGATCCGCCGCGACGCCGGACGATTTCTGCTGTGCGATGAGCTCGGCGCAATACGACACGAAGCCGTATAAGCCTTTGAACGAACCGGATTCGTAATCTCTCGCCAACTCGCACAGCGTTTCGAGGTTCGCGCGTCTGTCTTCGGGCGGGACGCCGTCGTCTTCGCCGCAGATCGCCGCGTAAAGCGACGTTTCCTTTAACAGGCGGCGGATGAATTTGTCGACGCGGGTCGTACGGCTCAGATATCTGAACCTGTCGAGGCGCGAGAGCATCTGCGCGCATTTCGCGTCGTCCTCGTCTTCGGCGTACGCGCGCACGGCGTCTATCAGCGGGCCGTCGGGCGTGTGGAGCCGTATCCGCGCGAGCTCGTCGAGCGAAAATCCGAACACCGGGCTTTTCATCACCGCGGCGAGCGGCACGTCGCGTACCGGGTTGTCGATCGCCGACAGCAGCGACACGGCGAGCAGCACCTCGGCGGAGTCGAAAAAGCTTTTATCGGAGGTGTTTACGCAGCCGAGCCCGGCTTCCGTGAATACCTTTTCAGCCACCTGACACGTATCGCCGCTGCGGCATAGCACGGCGATATCGGACGGGGTCATCCTGCCGCCGTCGTCTTTTCTGCCGTATCTTAGCAGTTTCTTTATTTCGTTCGCGGCATATCTCGCCTCGTCCTCCGCGGTGCCGCCCGGGAAAATACGCACCTGAACCGGCACGTCTCCGGGCACGCCGCACTTCTTTCCGAAGACGAGCGCGTCGCTCTTTTCGTACGGCACGGGGCCGCCGGAGCCGAACACGCCGGCGAATACTTCGTTCGTGAAGTCGATGACGGGCTTTCCGCATCTGAAGTTCTCCGACAGAAAGATCACGGACGGTCCGGGATCTTCGCCGTCGTACGGCTTGAATTTTTTCCTGTACGCCGAGAAGATCGTCGGATCGGAGCCGCGGAACGAATAGATCGACTGCTTAACGTCGCCGACCATGAATCTGTTGTTCCTGCCGAGCGCGGCGAAGATCGCGTCCTGGATGGCGTTGACGTCCTGGTATTCGTCGATGTAAAGCTCGTCGTATTTTTCCGCCAGCCTGCGCGCGACGGAGCCGTCGCCCTCGCAGATCAGCCTGTACGCGATCCGCTCCATATCGGCGAAATCTATGACCGCGGCCTCGAGTTTTTCCGCCGATAACGCCTCGTCGAAGCGGCGCAGAAATTCGTATATGCCGCCGCAGAGCGCCGCGGTGTCGCGGCAGATCATCGCCGTATCTTCCGGGCAGAACGAAAATCCGTCGGCTATCGCCGAAATACGTTTGTCAAGATTTACGCAGAGCTTTTTCGCCGGATCTTTGAACGGCGGATCGCCGCTGACGCGTGAAAACGCCGTGATCTCCGGAGCCTCGCGGAAAAACGCGTACGCGTCGGCGTAACCGCCGCGCAGCGCCGCCGCCGCGCGCTTCAGATAGGTTTCGTACGACAGTATCTTCGGGCGGTATTTGGCGCAGTACAGATCGTCGCCGCAAAATTCCGCGTCGAATTCGCAGATCCGGTCAAGCATCGCGCCGACCCGGCGCAGACCGTCCTCGCGTATGTATGCGTAATATTCAGACGAGGTAAAATCCTCCGCCGCCGCCTCGCATTTTCTGCGGCAGACGTCATAGAACCCGATGAATTCCGGATAAGAGGTGACCTCGTCGTACAGCTCGAGCAGAACGTCGGTGAGCGCCTCGCCCGGGCGCGTTTTTTCAAACGTCTCGAACAGCTCCGCGGCGTCGTACGCGCCGCCACCGTTCTCGTACGCCGCGTCGATCACGTCGTTCATAACGCGGCGCTTTATCATGCCGGATTCCTCCGGCGTGATCGTGCGGAGCTTCGGCGGCAGACCGAGCGACGGTCCGCCCTCGCGTATCACCCTGCCGTAAAACGAGTGGATCGTGCTGACCGAAGCCGACGGCAGAAGCGAAAGCTGTCTTCTGATCCTGCCGTTGCCGGGGTCCTTTTCAGACTCGGCGGCGAGCTTGTTCCTGATCCTCACGCGCAGCTCTTCAGCCGCCTTTTCAGTATACGTGAGTATGAGGAGCCGGTTGATGTCCACCGGATCTTTTTCGCGGCAGACGGTAAGCAGTACGCGTTCGGTAAGAGTCGCCGTCTTGCCGGATCCGGCGGCGGCCGCCACGAGAACGTCGCGTCGCGGCAGATCAATCGCCGCTCTCTGCGCATCGGTCCATTCCATGCTCATCAGCTCCTCTTCCTTTCTCTTTTCTTCGTGTATCTGCATACGAATATATACGGACAGTGCGTGCAGGGCGCTTCGCCCGCGGATTTATCGGTAAGCGAGGCGTCGCCGCCGCACATGCGCTCCGCGGCGTCGGTCACGGCGTGCTTGACCTGCTCGAACACCGCCGTCATCTCGTCGCTTGCGGCGAAGACCATGTTCCCGGCGTTCGTGCGGTAGACGTTTCCGCCTTTTTTGCCCATGCCGGGCTCGAGCGCGTCGGGTATGCCGTCCTCCGACAGTGCTATGCCGCCGCGAGGCAGCGGGCCGTCGTCTTCAATGTCGTCGCTCCCCTTCACCGTCTTCACGGGCGGGACGACCTGCATATAGAACAGCGCCGCCGGCACCGGATGTTCGAATTTACCGCCGGGCGTGCAGACCGTCAGCATATACATGAACAGCTGGACGCTGCGGTCGGCTTCGGCAAGCTTCGATATGTCGAATTTCACGTTTCCGGACTTGTAATCGACGAGCTTGATATACGTCACACCGTCGCGCTCGTATGTGTCGACGCGGTCGATCTTGCCGGTAAGATACGTTTTTTTGCCGTTTCTCAGATCGAGCAGGAGCGGCGCGACGCCTGAGGCGGCGTTTATCGCGACCTCGGTCGCGGCGGGCTTGAATTTGCCGGTCCGCAGTTCTTTAAGGATATCTTCGGACGATGAAACGGCGCACTTTTCGAGCCGGCGAAGCGCCGCGCGGAACCGTCCCATGCCGGGCGCCGCGGGGTCTGTTTTAAGCACCGCGCGGCAGTAGGCGTTGACGTATTTTCCTATCTGTTCCCGAAGCGCGTCCCCGGTCAGTCCGAGCACGGCTTCGTCCTTCATGCAGTCCTCTATCAGGTTCTGCAGTATGAAATGTATGAAATTTCCGAATTCGAGCATGTCGAATCCGATATCGGCGCCGTCGTCGAGGCGCAGGAAATAATTGCAGCAGTGAGAGAACGGACAGCCGGAAAAAGACGCCAGTCTCGTAGGCGAAAGCCTCACCGCGCCGGGTATCAGCGACTCCATCGTGTCCGGACTCAGTTCTTCGCGCTTCGCCACGAGCGGAACGGACGGATAGACCGGCGACCCGATCCCGGGCGACGATGATACTATATCATTTAGTAATCTGCCGTCGGGTTCGTCTTTGTGTGCGGCGGCGTATTCGAAGCAGGCTCGCGCGGAGCCGGCGATATCCTCGACCGACAGCGCGCCGACGGTCTTCGCGCCGGGGAATATCCGTCCGACGTCGGATAACGGATGGCACGGATGCTTCTCCTTGCCGTCCGGCGCCGCCGTGCTGTAACAGAACGTGACGGTTTCGGAGGCGGAGCATGCGCAGCGGTAAAAATCGTACAGCTCGCGCTCGTTTTTGCGGTCGGTGCCGCCGTCGAGCTCAATGCCGACGTCCGACAGCGCCTGTCTGTCGCTGTCGTCGAACAGCCCGGGATCGGTGACCGCCGCCGGGAACTCGCCCTCCTCACAGCCGATCAGATAGACGTGCTTTATGTCGCTTACGCGGAGCATACCGCTTTCGCCTACGGTGACCTGGTCGGTCGAGGTCGGTATCTTGCCTATATCGGTCTGCGCAAGCACGGTGTCGAGCAGACGCGCGTACTGACCGGCGTTGACCGGCGCGTCGCCGCAGAAGCGGCAGAGCTGCGCGGTCGCCTTGCAGAAGACGTCCCAGAGCTGTTGAGTCTGCTCCGCTTCGTCGGGATCGTTCTCGGACAGCGCCCGGCGCCGCAGCGCTTCGAGCGTTTCGGTAATACCGATCTGCGACAGCAGACCGACTAGCGCGGTCGATATATCCTTCGCCGTGACGCAGCCGCGCAGAGCCGTGTAAAACTCGTACAGCGGTTCGATCACCTGCTCGCGCGTTTCATTTATGCGCGCGAGTTTTTCGATCGCCGCTTCGCCTGACGGCGCGCCGTAGTTGTCCGGCGAGCCGGTGAATTCGGAGCAGAACGCCGAGGCTCCGCGGATGCCGCGGCGGCTTATATAATCCTCGAACTCGTCGAGGCGGTCAGACGAGACGCGCAAAAGCCCCGTCTTTACGTAGACGCAGACGTCCTGCGTGCGGAAGCCGCGGACGCAGACGGAAAACGCGGACAGTATGAGCCGTGACAGCGCCTTCTGTCGCGCGTCGTCGCGGACGGAGATGAAATACGGGACGCCGTATTTTTCAAGCGCCTCGTCGATGACGCCGCGCCATGACTCAGCCGAGCGGCAGAGTATCGCGATATCGCGGCATCTGCAGCCTTCCCGCATCCTTCTTTTTATATCCGCGGCGACGAGCTCCGCTTCGCGGCGCTGGGACGCGGCACGGAAAAATCTGACGCCGTCCCCGCACTCGCAAGGCTCGCCGCCGCCGGTGCGCAGCGCGCGCTCGAGCGCTTTCATATGCGGCGCCGCGTGACTTTCGCCGAGCACGGTCTTCACCGCCCCGCCGTGTCTTGCCGCCGCGGCGCGGAGCTTCCGCTCCGAGTCGTAGATCGACGACAAAAGCCCTATGCAGTCGCCGGCGCATCCCGGTCCCGGCACGCCGAACGTGACGGTTACCGAATTGCAGGTGCTCATCAGAAGTTCTATTATTTTCAACTGTATGCCGGTGAAGCTGACGAAAGAATCGATATAGACGTCGACTCCGGGCATCCCGCCGTGCTCGAAAAGCTTTTCGTATAACCGGTCGAGCACGTCGTCGGGATCGTCGCCTCCGCCGTTCACGATCCTGCGGTAAGCCGGCATCAGAAGCGCTATGTCGCCAAGCTTCTCGGAAAGCGCCGGCACGTCGACCGTCTCTGCCGCCGAGGAAAGCTGATCCGCCGTCACTCCCTGACGGCGCAGTTCAGCGACCGTGCCGATAAGCGACGACAAAAGCGACGCGTCGGACGGCGAGATCCTGCCGTAAACGCGCAGCGACGGCGATACCGCGCAGACCGCGAGGAACATCGCGAGCGTCTGGCCTGTGCGGTCGACCGTGTCGTAGCAGACGCCGCCGTATCTGCGGAAAACGTCGTCCGCAAGCCTTGAAAAACCGTAGACGCGCAGCTTCACCGTGGGTATGCCGCGGCAGAGGCGCGCGAGCGCGGCTTCGGCGCCGAGCGCTTCCTGGTCCGGCACTATCAGCACCGCCTCGCCGCCCGACGCGAGCTTGTCTTTTATCTTATTGTAAAGCAGGGTCGTTTTGCCGGACGACGGCACACCGTAAATGAATTCTGTCATTGTTTCTCCGTTCTGTTTTTGGAAAACTCGTTTTCCTCTCCGTACATTTCAAGCACGCGCGGGATGACTTCATCCGTGCGGAGCCTGTCCGCGGCGTAAGCCTTTCGCAAAAGCTCTCCCGGGATGTAATCGTCGTATTTTTCGAAAATCGGGGATTCGCCCGGCGACACGAGCGATCCGGTGTCGACGCCGTCCTTGCAGATGCGGTCGAGCGTGCGGCAGAACGTCAGCACGTCCTTGCCCTCGTATCTGAACGTGATATAACAGCATCCCTCGTATTCGATGTTGGAGATCTTAAGCGCGTCGGCGTTCTTCGCCATGATCTTGCGCAGCGTACGGAACGAGCGCGTGCCGAGCCACGGGAACATGCAGTAACTCATGCCCCCGAGCGATACGACGGAATGGCGCAGCATGCCGGTATTGCGCGCGATGTGACGCGCGACGGACAGCCTCGCCGCGGCGTTCGGCTTAAGATACGGATAGACCGTGTCCTCCTCGAGCACCTCGCGCATGCGCTGCTGTATGCGGGTGTGGATCTCGCCGTAGTCGCCCGGCCATGAGACCTCCATTTTGCCTTTGACCGGCCTGACGTAGATCAGCTTTCTGCCGATATCGAGCTCCGTGACCTCCCAGACGCGCCCGGCGAGCGCGAATCTCTCGCCGACCGGAGGCGGCGTCGTTATCGTGCCTATCTCGTCCGATTCGCAGCGGACGGAATAGTTCTCCGTGTCCTTGAACACGGCGTAGAACTTGAACGAATTCGTCAGCCGCTCGCCTTTCAGCCCCACTATCAGCGTTTTTTCCTCGGTCTGTTCGAGATAATCGGAGTTGAGCATAGACACGAGAAGCGTTCTGTAATCCTCGCGCGGCACGTTTTCAAACGGCGGCATGCCGAGCACTCGCTCCGCAAGCGCCTTCGCCGTCAGCTCGCCCGACGAGGCGAGTACGGACAGCGTCTGCTGGAACAGCAGCGAAAACGGCAGCTTCTTCACGGACGGCGGTTCTATGAATCTTTCTTCAATATAAAGCTGTATAATCGCGATCGCGCGGATCAGGTTCCACGGTATCAGCTGAGGCAGCGGCGTGTCCGGCAGCGGGTCTTCCTCGCGGAACACCATGAACATCTCCGGCGGATCGCCGCGCCTGCCGCTCCTGCCGAGCCGCTGTAAGAACGAGCTGACCGAATTCGGCGATTCTATCTGCATTATCCTCTCGAGTCTGCCGATATCTATACCGAGCTCGAGCGTCACGGTCGCGCAGGTGACGAGCCTGCCGTATTCGTCGTTTTTAAGCTTCGCCTCCGCTTCCTCGCGCAGCGACGCCGAAAGATTGCCGTGATGGATCAGGAATATGTCGGGATCGTGCCTGTTCTCCGCTATCTGCCGCATTGTCGCCGTTATGTATTCGGTCTCCTCGCGGGAATTTGAGAAAACGAGCGCTTTTTTATCCTTGACGCAATCGTAAATATATTCGTACCCGGCGTCGATCAGCGCGCGGCGCGTGTCGCGGGCCTCGTCCGGCTTTGCGGGCACGTCAGTCGGGGCAAACGGATCGGGCGTGCCGTCGGCGACGGCGGTCTGGTCGAGCTTCGCGTTCTGTATGTAGAAATGCTCGAGCGCGAGCCGCCAGCTGATTTTGCCCTCCTCGGGCTTCGGCGCGTCGCACGGGCGCGTCGAGCCGCCGCAGAGCCACTTTTTCGCCGCCTCCACGTCGCCGACGGTCGCGGAAAGACCTATCCTGCGCACGTCGCGGCGGATCAGACGCGAAATGCGCGAAAGCTGACAGATTATCTGATTTCCGCGGTCCGTCCCGGTGAGCGTGTGTATCTCGTCGATTATGATGAACCGCAGATCCGAAAACAGTCTTACTATGTCGTTCGACCTGTTCATAAGCATGCTCTCGAGCGATTCCGGTGTGATCTGCAGTATGCCCTTCGGGTCGTTCAGCAGTTTGTTTTTATGTGAGAACGCGACGTCGCCGTGCCAGTGGAAGACCGGGATGCCCGACTCGTCGAGAAGCTCGTCGAGCCTTATGAACTGGTCGTTTATCAGGCTTTTAAGCGGCGCGATATAAAGTACCGCGACGCTCTGCGACGGATCCTCCTCGAGCATTGAAAGGATCGGGAAAAACGCCGCTTCAGTCTTGCCGGACGCGGTCGACGAGGTTATCAGCAGATTGTTTTCCGTCTCAAATATGCAGCGCGCCGCGTCGAGCTGTACGGAGCGCAGGCTTTCCCAGCCGTGACGGTATATGAAGTCACGGATGAACGGGGAATAGCGGTAAAAAATATCGTTCTCGTTCTGCATCAGATCTGTATATCCTCACTGGTAAAATCGTATTTGCTTCTGTCGTAGCCGTTCGACTGCGGCTCCCGCGCCGCCGGCTCGTCCTCACCGTCCGGATCCGGACCGTGAGTCAGTTTTACCGCGCCGCCTTTTATCAGCGCGGACGCCTGCGCGTCCGGATTCTGCATAAGGATGTTGAGCAGGCTTATATAATCCCGGATTATCTCGCGCGGCGTTATCATCGTATCGGCGCCGGCGCGTGACAGGCAGAGCTTGAGGAATTCCTCCTGCTCCTGCTGTGTGATGCGCGGCGTGTAGCCGTAATACTGCGCGTGAAGCTTGCCGAGGCGCACCGTCAGTGCGTAAAGCTCGTCGTCCGACAGTCTGCGCAGTCTGATGACCGGGCCTATGAGATTCTTGAACTCGCTGTCGGCGAACCTGCTGTCGTAAAGACGGCTTTTCAGCGCCTCGTAGCTGTAAAGTCCGCGGCGGCTGTCTTCAAGAAACTGCGGAGTGCCGCCGAGCAGCAGCTCGAGGCCTTCCGCCTTGTTCTGCAGCGCGTCGTTGAACATCGAGAGTATCTTTTCATAGTTGTTCTCGCGGCTGATCCGGTTCGGGATCTTGTAGAGGTTGACGCATTCGTCGATCATCACGACGAGCCCGCGGTAGCCCGCGGCGCGGAAAAACACCGCGTAAAGCTTGATGAAATCGTACCAGTTGTCGTCGTCTATGATCGAGGAAACACCGAGAGCGGCGCGCGCTTCCGTCTTCGTGGTGTATTCGCCGCGGAGCCAGCGCAGACAGGCGCTCATTTTCAGTTCGTCGCCCGTTTTGTACGCGCGGTAATAACGGCTGAGCACGAGCGCGAAATCAAAACCGCCGACCTGCGCTTCAAGCGAGCGTACGACCTCGAAAAGCTTCTTTTCGACGAATTCCGAGAATCCGTCGCCGTCGGGTGAGAATCCCGCGGCGACCGCGTCCGACTGGAGCGCGGAAAGCCATTTCGTCAGTATCACCGGCAGCGCCGCGCCGTCGGGCGACGATTTGCAGGCGAGATTTCTTATCAGCTCGCAGAACGTCGCGCGCCCCGTCCCCTTCGAGCCGCTGAAGCGGCGCTCCGGCGACAGATCGGCGTCGGCGGTGACGAACCCGCGGTCGATCGCGTAGCCGCGGATCAGCTGGAGCAGGAAGCTCTTGCCGGATCCGTATTTACCTATGATGAAGCGCATCCCGGCGCCGCCTTCGGCGATGACGGAAAGATCGTCGAGCACGGCGTTGACTTCGTCCTGCCGCCCCATGGCGATATACGGCGCGCCGCTGCGCGGCACTACGCCCGCCGCAAGCGACGAGAGCAGCGACGAAAGCACCCTTTTGGGGATCTTTATCTCGTTGTTATCCATATCATACCTCTTTCAATGCACCGATAACGTCACATTCGTAATCCGGTATCAGCGCGGCGCCTTCGATCACCACGTCACCCGTGTATTCGTAGGCGGCATCGTTTATCTCAGACAGCACGGCGTCGAACAGCGCGCCGTGACTTTGACATTCTTTTTCGGCGCCTTCCGCGTCGCCCGACGCGATCAGCCTGAGCACATTCAGTTGAAGAGCGGACAGTGCGCAGCACAGCGACGTATACGGCGGATCATCGGGCGAAGGCACGGGAGCGTAGACCGGTCCCGGCAGCGGATCCGGCGCGATCTGCCGAGGTTCTTCCTCTTCTTCGACGAGGCGGCGGGTGAGATCCCACGACTCGGATTCGAGACGCGCCGCCTGCGCCGGATCGAGCCCCGTGCTTTTCGCCTCGTAAAGCTCGTATTTTATGTCTTCGTCGGTAGCCTTGCGCACGGGTCTGCGGATCACCGGCGGCAGATTGATCTCAAAATACTGTCTCATCGCCGCGATCGCGTCCTCGGACAGCCCGCCGACGCTCAGACGGCTTTTAATGCCGAGAGATGCGCGGATGTTGTTTTCAGCGCATTTTACGAGGCTGCCGATCAGCCCGCGGAAGCGGAAGGAGCGGTTCAGCGACAGATATTCAGCGTCGATGCGGCATTTAACCTGCGACGTGCAGAGCGCGCCGTTGTACGCCGTGCGGCTGACTTTCGTTCTGGCAAGCGACGGCTCGCCGTCGCGGATGTTCTCCGTTTTTTCAAGCGTATAGATCACGGAGCGGATCAGATGCGCGTCGAACACCGGCTTCGTTTTTTCGTTGTACGCCGCGGAATTCTCGTATTTGTACGTGTTGTTTCTGATTATGAAATCGCGCAGCGCGGTGTCGTGAACGTCGTTTCTGCCGGGCACGTAGAACTCGCGCAGCGTGACGACGGACATAAGCTCCTCGCGCACGGCGCCGAGCGCTTCGACGGGAGGCGGCAGGCGGTGGATCAGGCAGAAATCGCAGATCCATTCGCCGATATAGCGATCGAGGCTTTTGAACGTGTCTCGGTAGCCGAGCAGGAGCGAGCACATCGCGGCAAGTCTTTTCTCCGGCGTCGAGACGGATTCGAGGTTTATAAGCTCGTACAGATACAGGAAGATATAACTGTAATCCGTTTTGATGTAATTTCCGTGACCGACCTGACGCCGCCAGTAAAGATAAAAGCGGAGCTGGTCTATATTCATCTGGTTATACTGCGGCATATACGAGAAAAACGGCACGAACGGCGTCTCGTCGCATTTGGCGCGATAGTATTTTTCGGCGTCCTGCAGGAATCTGTTGTAGAACGCGTAATCCGTCGGCCAGCGGCAGATCTTGACGTCGAGGATCAGCGAATCCTCCGGCTCGTACTGCAGTATGACCTCGGAGCGTTTTTCCGGCACGCCGGCTTCCCTTTTCGGGATGAGATATTTTTTTACGCCGGAGCCGGACCCGAACGTTATCTCGGTCGCGCCGGTGTCCGTTTTGCGAGGCGCCGCGCCGGAGCCTGCGTGCCTTTTCGGCGTTATTTCGGGCAGATCCCAGAAATCGTCACGTTCATCCATAACGGCTGACCTCCTTTTTTCAGTATTCCGGGTATCATATTATTTTAACATCGAATCACGATATTGTCAATCGTTTTTCGTCAAAAACCGAAATAAAAAATATTGAAAAGGACTTGACAAATAAAAAACTTTGTGATATAATACGATCCGTCGCAGATGAACCGGAGTTAACAGCGACGACTGTGCTGGTGTGGCTCAATGGCAGAGCAGCTGATTTGTAATCAGCAGGTTGATGGTTCGACTCCGTTCACCAGCTCCAATAAGGGGGAATTCCCGAGCGGCCAAAGGGGGCAGACTGTAAATCTGTTGTCACTGACTTCGGTGGTCCGAATCCACCTTCCCCCACCAGAAAAAAGCACGCAACAGCGTGCTTTTTTCAATGAAGTCGCCCCTATCGGGGCTAATGAAGAAATGAAGACGCTTCGCTAATGAAGACGCTCCTGCGGAGCTAATTAAGGAACGGGGGGCGACTTTACTTCATTAACGAGCGCAGCGAGTGTCTTCATTAAGGCGTAAGCCCGTGTTCATTTTTTGTGATTTCAGGCGTTAAGCGCGGAACACATAACTTCGTTTTCCGTTTTATAAATACTAAGCGTCAATATTTTCCGTACATCGTCGACGGCGGGAGGGTGGCGCCTTCGCCGTTTTCATCGGGGAACGGCGTGAGGTCGTCGTTCTCATACGCCGCGCGCTCCTCCTCGACCGAGAAGTCCGGTATCCTGAAGTTCTCGCCGTGATTGAGACAGCTGCGCCAGCCGAGGATCGCGGTCGCAGACATCGCGACGCCCTTATACACGTCGAAGAACGGCGTCACGCCGTGAGCGAAATAATCTATCATGTTCTGAATTATCCAGTAATCGCCGCCGCCGTGGCCCGCGTGAAGCGCCTTCAGCCCTTTTTCGCCTCACGACGCCGGATCCGGCGTGATCATCCTGACCTCATCTGTCACACCCTCTGGCTTTGTGTGGCCGGAGTAGTACAGACGGACGCTGCCGCCGGTGTAACCGCCCTGCTCGACCGATCCGCGGTCGCCGACGACGCGGTAACGGCTGTAATCTGACGCCTGCGCCGTGCATCCGGTAAACGACGCCGTCATGCCGTTATCCATCTCGCAGAACATCCTTGCCATGCCGTCGTCGTTCGGTCTGAAATCGCGTATCTCTTCAAGCAGCTTCGAATGCGAAGCGCGCGCCGAAACATATTTCGGCATACTGCCGGTCATGTACATCAGCGGTCCCATCGCGTGCGTGACGTAATACGTGCGCGGCATCCACGCTCTCCAGTGATATTTGAACGGCGTAAGATATTTCAGCGTGTTAAGATCGCCCGAATGGTTGTATTCACCCTCGGCGTAAAGCAGCGTTCCGAGCGTGCCGCCGTCGATCTGATGCTTCATCTCGAGATTCGCCGTCATGAACGGATAATTCTCCGCGATCATGTATTTCCTGCCGGTGCGCTCGACGCAGCGAACGAGATCGACGCACTGTTTAAGCGTCGCCGCCGACGTGCATTCGCTGACGACGTCCATGCCCGCCTCCATCGCCTTGATCGCGTATATCGCGTGCTCGTGGAAATAGTTTGCGAGGAACACCGCGTTCATCCCGACGCTTTTTCCGTACGAGATGAAATCGTCGAAATCGGAAAACAGCTTCGCGTCCTTCAATCCTTCCGTGTGGTCGAGCTTTTCCGCCTGCTTGTCGCAGACCGCGACGATCTTCACGACAGACGGATCCTCCTCGCCGATGAGTTCTATGTAACTGCTGCCGCGCCATGCGCCGAACATTCCGAGCTTTATCGTGTACGCCATGATCATCAACCTCTCATCCGTTATTTTCTTCTCCTCGGATTGTACCATATAGCGCGCGCTTTGTCAATGTTTTTGCCCGTCAGGCCTCGGATTTTTTCAAAAAAACGGAGTCTGCGCCCGGATTCGTCAAAATACGCCGTGCCGTTTCGCTATAATACCGTGCGTGAGGTGAGCGGTCATGTATAAATACGTTATAAACGAGACGACGGTGAGCGACGGTGACACGGAGCGGACGTGGTACGGCATCGACGTATACCGGGGCGGCGAAAAGATCCGCTCGGTATATGATATATGCCCCGACAGGGAGGCGACCGCGCGCCTCGCCCGTACGTGCTGCAGGCTCGGGCTCGATCCGATACATTTTGACGACGTTATAGACGATTTTATCGGCTGATAACGTCTTTTTTCTTTTTTACGCGCGAAAAAATGCGGATTTCGGCAAAACAATTTCGCCGCACATCTTGCAAAATCGCATATATATGGTATAATGAAAGAAAAAAACGGAGACATTGTGCCATGAAAAAAGTGTTGTGCGTGATCATTTCCGCGCTGTTCCTGCTATCGGCTCTTTGCGCGTGCAAAAGCGATTCGGAACAGACGGACACGACCGCGTCTTCGACCGCACCGGATACGACAGAGACCCCGATCCCCGTACCGTCCGGAGAGTACAGGATCGGCTCGGATATACACGTGCCCGAATACGAATACGGGGAAAAGATCGAGACGAGCATTGAAAAGTGCGTTTTTGAAAGCATAGAGAAATCCGGCGCTTATTTCGGCCTCCACAGAGACGCCGCGACGTCCGGCGCGACGCTTACGGTGCCGCCGGAAGAGGTCGGCGGCATCCACACGCTGTCCGAGGCGTCTGCCGACACTCCGGCCGAGTATACGTTCAGGCTCACCTGCGACGTGCCGGCGAACGATTACACCTGGTTCACCTGCTATTTCGGGCTCAGGCTCGATTCCGCGGGAGCCGATCCGACGCGCCACAACGGCGTATGGATCGCGATGCGCGGCAAGCAGGTCGGCATGAGGGTAGGCGTATGGCCCGAGACGTCGTATTTCGCGGCGGACTGGGACCTCGCTGCGGGTGAGCTCGTCACCGTCGTCGACGATCCGGTCGAGAACAGGATCTCGATCTTCGCAGGCGAGGAGAAGCGCCCCATAGCGTATCTGACGATCGAGGGACGCACGGTAAGGATGTACAGCCCGACTGCCGAAAATCCGAAGATCACCGACAGAACAGACTTAGACGTTATCTCCGGCGGCTTCTGCCACCTCTGGGCGCACATAACGCCGAACGGCATCACGGCGACCGACATATCCGCCACGATCGCGAAAAAAACCGTCGTAAAGCTTGACAACAACGGCATCAAGGAAAACACGCGCGACGTCTTCGCCGATACGTACGTCGCCGCCGACGACGTCGGAAGAGTTACGCTCTCCGGTCAGACGAAGCCGAACGGCGCGAAGGTCGGAATATTCTACTTCCTCTGGCATGAATCGTCGAACAACGGCAAGCCGCTGTACGACCACACCGCCGCGTATACGTCGGGCGGCATGGACGCGCTGTGGAAGACGCTCGCGGCGGGCGAGCTCGGATTCGTCCACTACTGGAGCGAGCCGTATTTCGGCTATTACTGCTCCGACGACGAGTGGGTCATACGCAAGCACGGCTCGATGCTCGCCGAGGCGGGCGTCGACTTCGTGTACTTTGACGTGACGAACGGCCCGACGTATCCGAAAAGCTATGAAGCGGTACTGCGCGTATGGTCGCAGATGAGAAAAGAAGGCCTGCGGACTCCCGATTTCTGCTTCCTCATGCAGGGCGGCAAAACCAAGGAGCTTTCGCTCATCTGGAACAGCATCTATAACGCCGGCATGTACTCCGATTTGTGGTTCTTGTGGGATGGCAAGCCCGTCATAATGTTTACGGACAACAGCAACAAGCTCACCGCGGAACAGAAGGATTTCTTCACCGTACGCATCTCGTGGGCGAACGAACACCACGACTGGTATAACAACGAAAAGGGCATAAACTGCTGGGCGTGGGGCACGATGTACCCGCAGAAGGGCGGCTTCGTCAAGGAAAACGGCGGACGCTCGCTCGAGCAGATGTGCGTCATGTGCGGCTTCTGGGTCAACGGAAGCTACGACACAAACGCGGGCAGAAGCTATACCAAGGCGACCGGCGAGCCGAAGGAGCTTTCGCAGGGCGACTGGAACATGGGCTTCGGCCTGTACCCGCAGACGAGCGGCCTCGGGCTTGCGTATCAGGAGCAGTTCGACCGCGCGATAGACAGAGCGCCGCGCCTGATCATGATCACCGGCTGGAACGAATGGTGGGCAGGCCGCTGGGAGACCCCCGGTCAGATGATCGCTTACGAATACGTAAGCACCTCCGACAAAAAAGATCCGAAGCATAATATATACGTTGACAACTTCAACCCCGAATACTCGCGCGACATAGAGCCTATGAAGGGCGGATTCGGAGATAACTATTACTATCAGACCGTCATGAACGTCAGGACCTACAAGGGCTCGCGCTCACAGGAAGCCGCGTTCGGTCAGAGGACCATAGATATCGGAGGCGACGCGGTGCAGTGGCTCGGAGTCGGGCCCGAATTCCGCGACGTATACGGAGACGTGGCGCACAGGAACCATCCGTCGCACGTCGGCGGCATGCGTTACACCGACGACAGCGGCAGAAACGACATACTGACCTGTAAAGTCTCGGCTGACGCCGAATATCTGTACATTTACGCGGACTGCGCAGACGATATAACCGCGCCCGGGGACGCGAAATGGATGAACCTGTTCCTCAAGACCGACGGCAGCGACGAAAACGGCTGGTACGGCTTCGATTACGTGATCAACCGCGAACGCGATGGCGGCGCCTGCTCCGTTGAGAAATTCACGGACGGCTGGAATACCGAAAAGGCGGGCGAGGCCGAATACGTCGTCAGCGGCAAGCGGATCACCGTCAAAATCAGCCGCGCGCTCGTCGGCTACAACGGCGAAACGCTCGATTTCAAGTGGGCTGACAACTCCGTCGACGACGGACAGATCATGAGCTTCATCGACAAGGGCGACGCCGCGCCTGACGGACGCTTCTGCTTCCGCTACACCGAAAAGGCGGCAGAAAAATACGCGCCCGACTGCTTGACGGCGGATATGTCCGTATTCAAGGTCAACGGTTACAACGCCTACATCGGCGGCGTCGAGACCAGACTCATTCCGGACAACACCGAGGCGACGCTGCTCGCGTCCGGCACCGATTTCTGGCTGCCCGTATACGCGCTTGAACGCATCGGCGTCAGCTGTGACGGATACGAGGTGCTCGACCATTACGGCGTCGATTACGTCAAAGGCAACGAACCCGTTGAAAAAAGCGGCAAGGTCGTCACCGTGACGACCGAAGGTCTGCTCATTATAGCGGGTGAGGCGGTCACGGATACCGCCGTGCTCGATACGCTTTACCGCTCGCTGCACTGACGTGGAAGCTAAAGAGATCAGCTTCGAGGAGTTGCTCGACCGTGACGGGGAGATATTCTACCGCACGGTCGGCACGAGCATGCGCCCGCTGATAAAGACCGGGCGGGACCTCGTCGTAATAACCAAAAAAGACGGAAGACTGAAAAAATACGACGTCGGTTTTTTCCGCGCGTCGGACAAATACGTGCTTCACCGCGTACTTACGGTGCGCGACGGCGGGTACGTCACCGCAGGCGACAACAACTGCTTTCGCGAGACCGTCGCCGAGGACGATATGCTCGGCGTGATGACAAGGATCAAGCGGAAGGATAAAGAAGTAAAGCTCGACGGAGCGGGGTACAGGATATACAGCCGTCTGTGGGGCGGCAACTTCACGCTGCGGCGGCTGATAGTTTCGCCGTATCGCCGGCTGAGGCGCGCGGCGGCCAAGGTATTTCACAGGATCAAGGGAGATTGAAAATGGAATTTCCGTCGGCAAACGGAATAAAAAGACCGGTCAGATGCAGCGACGGCACGCGCAGGTTCGCATACGAATCGCTCGGGCATAAATACGGTCTGCAGTGCAGGGAAACGCCGTGCGTGAAGATCGATTGCGAATTTGACGACCCGCTGAAAAAGCACGACGTCGCGATAAGAGCGATCTGCGAACAGGCGCCGGTCAGGATCTGCGAAGACGAGCTGATAAGCGGCTCCGCGACGCTCGGAAACGCGATAAAGCACGTCATACCGGCGGATCATAACGGCTCCCCCGTCTTCATGAGCATGAGTCATCT
>JAGDCE010000080.1 GCA_017958705.1 Clostridia bacterium | reverse complement strand
GATCCGTAAGTGGATTTTTTTCATCGGTATAAATGATTGGTACTTCATCTTGCCGCCAGAATGCATAATTCCAGCGTTCCTCATCATACTCTCCGGCTCCAGGGCAATCAGATTCCGTGTTGTAACTAATAACAAAATTGGTGACGTTGGGAAAGCCGTTATACTCATAGCATTCATTTGAATATACGAAAAAGGAAATAGCATAAATCCCTTGCTCATCCCATGTATCGATTACGGATTTGATTTTGGTTTTTAAAGCATTTTTTATATCACACATTTTTGATTCTTCCTTTCAACATTGAATTGAGATTATCCTATTTTCTTGTCATCAATGTCACGCACTCCACATGTCCCGTTTTCGGAAACATATTGAAGGGATATGCAGTGTCCGCCGTGTAGCTGCCGAGCAGTTTTTTCAGATCACGTGCGAGAGTATCTGGATCGCATGAAATGTACAGGAGTTTATCAGGTGCGATGTCAAATATCGCGTCTATTACTTCATCCGAAAGACCTTTTCGCGGCGGATCGACTATGATCGCGTCGACTTTTCCGTTGACTGCATTTTTAATTACCGAGCTGTCTCCGCAGAGGAATTCAGCATTGTTAGCTTCGTTCAGGCGCGCGTTGATCCTTGCGTTTTCGACCGCTTCCGGCACTATCTCGACCCCTATGAGTCTGCCGGTCCCGCGAGCCGCGCACAACCCGACCGTACCGACGCCGCAGTACAGATCGACGACAACTTCGCTGCCTTTAAGATCGAGCAGCTCAGCCGCTTTTTTGTACAGCGCCTCACAGCAGTCGTGATTCACCTGGTAAAACGACGCCGGTGAGATCTCGAACCTCCGGCCGCACAGATCGTCACGCAGAGTTTCTTTGCCGTATATGCTCACGTACTTCTTGCCGTAGATAACGTTCGTGTTCTCCTCGTTGAAGTTTAACGTGATACCGCAGACGCGCGAATGCGCCGAAGTTACGGCGGAAATCAGCTCGTCTGAGTACGGCAGCTTTTTTCCGTTGACAACGATGACGAGAAGGATCCCTCCCGTCCCGGATCTCATACAAACGTGTCTTAAAAGTCCTTTTCCGGTCTTTTCGCTGTAAGCGGTGATACCGTGCGAGTCGGCGAAATCACAGACGGTCCGCGCTATGCGCGGGAATTCCGGATCGGCGATAATACAGTCCTCGCAGAAAACGACGTCGTGGCTGTGCTGTGCGTAGTAACCGAACGATACATGACCGTTTTTGTCGACCCCGACGGGGAACTGCGCTTTGTTGCGGTATCTTGTACCGTCGCCGACGGACGTGACCTCTGCTACCGGGATATCAACGCCAGCGCGAAGAAAAGCACCTTCGACGATCCGCCGCTTTATCTGCAATTCATGCTCCGGCGTGATATTTTTGAAAGAACAGCCGCCGCATCTTTTATATCCGCACAAGGGCTGTACGCGATTCGGTGACGGTTCGATAAGCTCGATGATCACGGCGACACAGTAGTTTTTCGCCGTCTTTATGACTTTGACTTTGCAAACGTCTCCTGTGACGGCGCCGATAACGAAAAACACGGTGCCGTCAACGCGGCATACACCGTTGCCTTCATTATTCATATCGTCGATTCTGACTGTGAAAATCTGATCTTTTGCAAACATCGTCCGTCAGCCTTTTTTCTTTAATTATACTATGAATATCGTGCTTTGTCAAGGATAAAAATCGAAAAGCCCCGCATAAGCGAGGCTTTTCTGGTGACCCGTGGGGGAATCGAACCCCCGTTTCCAGCGTGAGAGGCTAGCGTCTTGGCCGCTTGACCAACGGGCCGATTGCTTTTGCAGTATACCATACATTAAGCAAAAAATCAAGAGGTTTGAGCAAAAAATTTTGAATTTTTTTCGCTTTTTTTGAATATGCGCAGCGCCCAGCTTTTTTCGTCGTCTGAAATGAAACCGAACGTGCGCAAAAGCGCCGTATAAAACACGGTCATCACAACCGATCCGACGATTACCGTAATGACGAGTTCGCCGTAATCGATGCGAAGATATCTGAAGAAAAGCCCTGTCAGACACGCCGCGCCAGTCATGCAAAGAGACGGGACAACGACCGACCTAATAAGCCCGAGCTTTACGTTCACACATCGGAAAAGCTTTGAAAGGCTCAGTGCAGCATTCAATATCTCGCAGACGTATATAACCGCGACGTAGCCTTTGATGCCGAACGGCGGAAGCAGGAAAAATACGAGTATCACGGATACCAACGCGTCTATTATGTTGTACCTCATTGACGCGAACTGCTCGCCGAGACCCTTCAATATCGCGTCAGTCGTGTTGTCAACGTACATAACCGGTATCAGAAACGCAAATATTCGGATGTAAATTCCGGCTTCGGCGCTGTCGTAAAGCAGCGCGCCGAGCGCGTCGGCGTAATACGCGAATATCCCGGCGATTCCGACGGAAAAGATGACCGATATCTTCATTATCCGCCCGGTGACGTATTCGATCGATTTATCGTTTCCTATTTCCTTATATCTCGTCACTTCCGGAACAAGCAGGCCCGTGAACGCCGACAGAAACGCCATCGGGAAAAATATAACCGGGAATACCATGCCGGAAACGACTCCGTACGACGACAGCGCGGCCTCCGACGTCGAACCGTTCTTAATAAGCCCTTTCGGGATAAGGATATGTTCGATCGTTACGAGAGCGCTTCTTATGTACGAGCTTACGGCGATCGGGATCGCCATTTTGATAAGCCGCCACGACAGATCGGACGACGGCGGCGCGGACAGATCCTCGATGCGTTTGCGGTCGAACAGATAAAGGATGAACGATACGATGAATGCGAGCGTTTCCGATATTGTGATGCCGATGACTATCGCCGCCGCGGCTTCTTCGATACCTTTGCCCGCGATCGCGGCAAGAAGCGCGGCGGTAAGAAACATCCTGATGAACTGCTCGAGGATGTTTGTCACCGCGTTTTTCGCGACTCGGCGTACAGCGGAGAAATATCCGGATAAAGCGTTGGAAACGGCAAGAGGCGGCAGGCTCAGCGCGAGTATCCGCAGAGACAGAGTTGCGCGAACGTCGCCGAGCCAGTCGCAGGCTATCGCCTCGGCAGACGTCAGAAGGATCACCATACCCGAAAATCCGAATACGAGCGCGTAAACGATACAGCGAAGCATCGCGGCGCGCACGCCTTTGCCGGAGCCTCGGACGATCTGCTGCGAGACCATACGCGTCGCCGCCAGATATATGCCCGACGTCGCGAACGTCACGGCAAACGTGTAAACGGACATGACGAGCGAAAAAAGGCCGACTCCGGAGGCTCCGATTCTGTTAGTTAAATATACGTTGAATATGACCGTCAGAAGTCTCATGGTCACCGACGTCGCGGTCAATATCAACCCGTTTATTATAAATTGCTTAACCAGCTTCAAATTTATTTACCGTACCGATACAGAATTGATTTTTATATTGTTCAAATTATTGTATTGCAAAGCAATAGATTTT
>JAGDCE010000079.1 GCA_017958705.1 Clostridia bacterium | reverse complement strand
GCGGCGAGCTAAATTGACCTGCGGTCAGCTGAATTCGCCTGACGGCGAGCTGAATCGACCTGCGGTCAGCTAAATTCGCCTGGCGGCGAGCTGAATCGACCTGCGGTCAGCTGAATTCGCCTGGCGGCGAGCTAAATTGACCTGCGGTCAGCTAAATTCGCCTGACGGCGAGCTAAATTGACCTGCGGTCAGCTAAATTCGCCTGGCGGCGAGCTAAATTGACCTGCGGTCAGCTGAATTCGCCTGACGGCGAGCTGAATCGACCTGCGGTCAGCTAAATTCGTCTGGCGGCGAGCTGAATCGACCTGCGGTCAATTCATGCTCGCGACGACGACCTTGAGCGTCGTCTGCAGGCCCATATACGTGACGGTGACAGTCGTTTCTCCGACGGCGAGAGGCTTTATCGCGCCCTCTTTGTCGATCTCGATTATACTCGTGTCGTAGCCGGAGTATTTGCAGGACTGCTTCCAGTATTTCAGATCCTGTGAGCTGTCGGCGGCGAGCGCCGTCGTCTTGCCCCAGAGGACCAGATAATCGTTCGCTTCGCTTTTCGCTATGAAATCGGGCTGTTTGACCTCGTCCTTGAAGTAGAACGTTACCGTATCGGTCTCGGGATAGAAGTCTACCGGCGCGTCCCTGTTCGCGGAGGCCGGCATGACGGTGAGCATGGTCGTGAGCGTTCCGTATTTCACGTATATGCGCGTGAGCTTGTTCCCCTTCAGCGTGACGGTCTGGTTTTCCCGGTCGATCTCGACCTGTTCGGGATCGTAAACGTACTCGATCTTCTCGAGTATATCCGCGTCCGCCGGCACCGAGTTCCCGTTTTTGTCGGTATATATAACGGTGAAGTTGTACGGCGTGCCCTTGAAGCGGACCTCGACCGCCGAGGTCTTGTACGGGCCTTCGACCCTTATACCGCAGACGTCGGGGGCGTTCGCCGTGTCTTTCAGGCTCTTGCCCGCGGGACGCGTTATCGCGTTCTCCGGCGTGTCGTAGTTGTCCGAGCCGATGAACAGCACCGGAGCGAACCGCAGGCTCCAGACGCCCCAGCCGCCGCCTTCCGGCGTATAGGCGTAGCCGATGAACTGCTGCGAGAAAATGTCTATATGTCCGTGCGCGTCGCCGCTTATGCCCATGTTGTGGATGCCGGTGTCGATGAACGAGGATTCGGTCTTGTGTTTCAGACGCACCTCGCTGCGGAAATACAGACCGTCGTAGGAAACGTTGACGTGGACGTAGCAGTCGTCGGAGAACCTGTTTCCGGTCGCCACGCCGATGAAGCATTTATAAGCGTCGATATATTTGAAATCGGCGCTGTCCTCGCCGAGGCTGTCGTGACGGTACGCCGTCCCGCGGAACTGCAGCGTCGCCGGCCAGTTCTCGCTCGTCGCGTCGGCGGTGTAGATCCTCGTCTCGAACGTGTTCACCGCCCACGTCACGTACAGATACAGCGTGTCGCCGACGACGACCATCGATCCTTCGCCGGCGCCCCAGGCGCCCTTCGGTCCGTCGAAGGCCACGAGCGGCTTCGGCTCGTCGCCCCAGCCGTCCTTGCCCCATTTTTCGATGCAGGTGCCCGCCGGATCCTTAGTCCTGGCGACGAAAAGGTTGTTGTCGACGCCGCCCGCCCAGAGTATGGACGTGTACGTTATATAGTAGTAATCGCCGATCTTTATCGTTCCGGGGTCGCACGTCCAGTGCCAGTCTTCGCTGCAGCACGTGGGCCTTACGGCGGCGACGTCGGGCGTCCAGCTCAGGCCGTTGTCATACGATTTCCGGTATACGCCGACGTCCACTTCCCCGCTGTACCCGAGCGTTCCCGCAAGCCAGCAGTCGATCGACTTGTCTTCGTTTATTATCATGCTCGGCCCGTACAGGTAGGTGCCGGAGAAGATGTCCCAGCCCTTGTTTGCGAGGCGGAAGAGCGACCCTTCCTCGGCCGCGGCGTCGTCTATGTACGCGGTCTTTATGTTATAGCCTTCGGCGCGCTTTTCGATGTAAAGCTTCCCGTCCTTTTCGATGCACAGGACGAGGTCGAGCTTGAGCGCGTTCGATACGAGCTGCGCGTATTCGGCGTACGTAACGGTGTCCGAATTCTTCTTTGACAGATCCAGATAATCCGACACGCCGACCTCCGCCGCGATCTTCGCGACGCCGTTCTTGTCGGCGTAATCCCTGTAGCCGAGCGCGTAAAGCAGTCCGCGCAGGACCTCGCCGTATTTAACGGGCTCGCCGGGCTTGAATTCGGAGGAGCGCGGCCGCAGCATGAAGCCCTGGTTCACCGCGATCTCGGCGAATTTCATGTCTTCCGAATACGCGGCCATGTCGGTGTAGTCGTTCTGACAGATGTAGAACTGCTGCTGCTGCGCGAAGCCGGAATATCTGACGATATCCTTCGAGAACGACGCGCGGTCGAGCAGTGAGGACGCCGATGCGTCTTTGTTGCTGAAATACGAATCCGCGCAAAGCCGCGCGAATATCGCCTCGCCGTTGCCGTCGTCGGCGAGCGGCTGATCCGACGTGTTCATGCCGGTCAGATCCTCGTCCGGAATCTGAAACACGTCTTCTTCCGTTTCGGCGGACGTCTGCACGTCCGTCGTGTCCGCGTCGGTCGTCTGCGCCGCGCCGGTCGTGTCCGCCGGCGCCGTAGGCTCCGCCGTGGCGTCAGCCGTCGTGTCCGCGCCGTCCGTGCCGCATCCGAAAAGAGCTGACGCGAGCAGAACGGCGGAAAGGATCAGAGCCGTGATCTTTGTAAATTTCAATTTTCCGTCCCCGCTTTCTGAAAATGAATTGATTCATCCGGTCTTTTCCATATTGTATCACACAGTTGTGAACGATTCAAGCCGGAAGACAAAAAAGCCGGGCGGCGTCGCAGCCGCCGCAGTTATGAATAAAGCGTAAAAACGGCCGCGCATCCCGCCCGGAAAGGCCGGCAAACGCATTTATCACTTGACAAAACGCCCGTTTTTGTTTATAATGATTCCACCGAGTTCAAAAACAAGGAGAATCGTTATGAAAAAGATCCTGTCATTTCTTTTGGCCTGCGCGGCGGTTTTGACGCTTGTGTCGTGCGGCTCAAACAAATCGGATGATCCGAAACCGGGGACCCCTCAGGATCCGGGCAAGGGTCAGTATCCGCGCGTGACGTATTACGACGGCAAAGACGGATATAAATACGCCGCCGCGCTGCAGAACGCACACCTTATATACAACTACGGCGAAGACCATAACGACGGAAACGGCGTCGTTTCATATCCGTTCGAATTTCTGAACTGCGAGGATTACCATTATCATAAAAGATACACGCTCGTCGGATACGACGAGGCGCGCAAAGGCGAGCTGAACGAGCCCGACGACCACGTCGCCATCGTTTACGACGACGGCAAATACGTGCTTTACGACTTTTACAGAAAGCTTATCGTCGACGATTTCCCGCTTACGGTGATATATGAGGAAAAAACCTTCCTCCCCGAGAATCTCGGCTCCGCGACTTTCCCGATCCTGCGGCAGACAAGGGATTTTGAGAAGGGCACAAAATCCACCGTCGCGATCGACACGTACTGCGAGAGGTTTGATCTGGCCGTGACTTCTTCGCTCTGCCCGAACGCAAAAGGCTGCGAGCTGAAAACAAGGATCGTCACTCACGGCAAGACCGATCATGAATCTCAGTATACCAATTACAAATTCTATTACGACCCCGAGACCGAGATCGGGCTTTACTGCGAATTTTATCTGACGGACGATCCCAAGATACAGATAGACGGCGGCTCCGAAGAGGCTTACTACGTTTATTCGAGCGAACTCATGAGCCGGGTCGAGGTGACAACGTACGAGATCGGAAAAGTATCGCCGTCGACCGTTACGGCGAAAGTCAGCGAGATAATGAACGGACACGAATCCGAATACACACACATAAGCTACAGCGATTACGGCGATATCTTCGCATAAGTTCTGAACGGTCCCTTTCGGCGCACCATGCGAGCGGTCGGGAGCCGACATAAAAAACACACGAAAGCTTTCACTTTCGTGTGTTTTGCTTTTTTACCTGACCGTTAAAACGATCCGTCCGAACAGGCTGCCGTTTCCGGCGGCCTGTTCAGTTGTGATCAGTCGAATCAGACAACGCGTCTCTTTCTTCTGACTGCGAAGACGATTCCGAGCATAGAGGCGATCGCCGTCATTATCGCCGGAATGACCGCTCCGTCAGACGTCGGAGGAGGAGGCGGTACGTCGTAGGTGTTGATTACCGTGTAACCGTCTATCGCCGAAGCGTAGCCGACCACGGGATCTTCGTTGATCGTGTACTCGATCTCTACGCCGTTCTTGTACTTGTCAAGATCTTCGAACTTGAACTTCCAGTCGGTATTGGCGGATACGGAGACCGAAGCGACCTCAACGCCGTCGGCGTAAAGCCTGATCGTGACGCTTGCGGGTCTCTGATTCTTCGCATCTGTCTCGCCGGCCCAGATCTTGACGCCGTCGACCGATACCTTTTCGGGGGTATGGGTGTTGGTGAGCGTCGTTACCGTGCCGTTGCAGGTGTTGCCGGTAAGCGTGTAACCGTCGGGCAGATCGATCTCTTCCCAGGTATACGATATCGGCTTTCCTTCATTGTTCAGGTAAAGACCGGTTACGGTGACCGTCCAGTTGTTCGATTCACTCAGTTCGATCGGATCGCCGAAGGCTTCGTTGTCAGCCATAAGCTGAACCGTGATCGTTGCGGGTCTTATGCCGTCCTGATCATCAGCATCGTCCCAGACCTTGACGACAGTTGCTTCGGTCTCGTCAGGTTCATGCGGGTTGATGATGAGGAATCCTTCCTTGGGAGTGCCGTTGATCATGATACCGTAACCCTCGGGAACGTCGATTTCGTTGATCGAGTATACGATCTCAACGCCGGCCGCTTTTTCGGGCAGATCGTTCCAGGTGTGCTTCCACTCGTTTTCTTCGCTCAGCTCGATCGGATCTCCGTAAGGCTTGTCGTTGGCAAGCAGCTGTACGTGGATCGACTGCGGTCTGAGACCGTCGCGGTTGTCGTCGTCGCGCCACTGTTTTTCAACGTAGATGGAAGTCGTTCCGGGCACGTGAGTGTTGGTGATGGTCGTGAGGGTGCCTTCAGGCGTGTTTCCGGTAAGCTCATAGCCTTCGGGTATTTCAGCCTCGGCCCAGGTGTATTCGATCTCGGTCTTGGTTATCGAACCGTCGTCGTTTACCGTGAACTTGTACTTCGGAAGATCTTCGATGGTCTTCTGAGCCCAGCCGTCAGCTTCGGTAAGCGTTACGGTCGCGCCGGCAACTTCAACCTTGTCGGCAAACAGTTTCACGACGAGCGTCGCAGGTCTGATGCCGTCCTGATCCTCGTTGTCTTTCCAGACTTTGACCACGCTTGCATTCACGTGTTCGGGAGTATGGGTATTGGTGATCCTGTACGTGCCGTCCTCGAGTTTCTCGATGGTGGTCTCGTACTCGGGCACCGCGCTTTCATCTACAGTGTACCTGATCTAGGTCTTGTAGATCGAACCGTCGTCGTTTACCTTG
>JAGDCE010000078.1 GCA_017958705.1 Clostridia bacterium | reverse complement strand
GGGGGGAGGCGGGGGTTTGGGGGTGGCTAAGGGGGGAGGGGGAACCCCCTGACGCGCCGAGGGACGAGGCGCACGGAACATCCCGTAGGGATTCCTCAGAAATCACGGTGGTCGAGCAGATCGACGAGGTGCGCGATCGCGCCCTCTCTGCAATGGCATGTGACAATATCCGCGATATCGACGATCTTCGGCATCCCGGAGCAGGGGACGACGGCGAAATCGGCTTTTTTCAGCATATCCTCGTCATTTTCAAAGTCGCCGCAGCAATACGTCGTATATTCTCCGAGCATCTTTTTCAGATATCTCACCTGGTTGCCTTTAGTCGCTTCCGGATCGAGCAATTCAAGCAGCGTCGGGCAGGAGAACGATACGGCGAATCTGTCGCCGGCGCGCTCCCTTACGTACTCGTCGATCTCTTTCATCTGCTCGCGGCTCCCGATCAGCACAATCTTGTTCCAGCCGTCGCCGGGCATACTGTCGAAGGGCACCGTCGTGACGTTCGAAATATACTGTTTCAGATCTTTATACGCCGCGGGATTTATCTCAGGAGTCATATAGCCTTTGCCGCGGTTGATGCGTATCCCGGTCTCGGGAAGATCGCGCTGTAACTGAGACAGGAACGGCAGTGCGAAAGAGGTGTCGATGCATATCTCGTTTATCCGCGTATCAGTTCTCTGTTCGTAAAGATAGCTGCCGTTCGACATGACTGCCGGCGCGTTGCACAGGCTGAAAAAGTCGGGAACGACGCTCGTCACGGAAAACTCGACGCGGCCGGTTGCGAACGTGAATAGGCCGCCTTCGGCTTTGAAATACTCTATCGCCTCGTTGTTTCTGCGCACACCCTCTTCCGAGCCCGTGTACGTGCCGTCTATATCGGATATTATGATCTTCCCTTTGAACTTCATTTGTTTTTGCTCCTTATTTTACATAAACTCCGGCTTCCGCCGCCGCGATCAGCAGCGCGGATCTTTTTTCTTCCGTCAGACCGCAAAGCGGTTGTCTGACCTCCGGCGAGATCAGTCCGGCACAGCCGAGAAGCGCTTTTATCGGCACGGGATTGACGTCGCAGCCGAGCGCGGACAGAAACGGCAGTATGCGGAAGAACGCTTCTCTCGCCGCCCCCGTCTCCCCGGACAGGAATCCGTCGACTATGCCGCACGTCAGATCCGGCGCGATATTCGAGCAGACGCATACGCCGCCCTTCGCGCCGAGCGAGAGAAAATGATACAGCAGCGTATCCGATCCGCAGAAGAAATCGAGCGGAACGGTGCGTATCTTCTCCGTGACCGACTGCATATCGGTCGAAGCTTCCTTACAGGCGACGATATTCGGGTGACCGGCGAGCACCGACAGAGTCTCCGCGGATATGTCGACACCCGTGCGCGACGGAACGTTGTATACTATGACCGGCACCGGCGAAGCATCCGCGACAGTTATGAAATGACGCAGCAGCCCGCGCTGTGACGGCCTGTTGTAATACGGCGTGACGACGAGCGCGAAATCGGCGCCGAGCTGCGCCGCGCGTTTCACGGTGCGGACGGTTTTTTCCGTATCATTGCAGCCGCAGCCAACGGTAAGCTGTTTTTTGCCGCCGAGCACGCTTTTCGCGAGCCGTATCAGCTCGCTCCGCTCGCCGGGTCTGACCGTCGGCGATTCTCCCGTCGTGCCGAGCACCACGACTCCGGCGACATCAGACGCGCGCTGTATGCCGAGCAGACGGACGAAAGCGTCGGTGTCGATCCGCCCTCCGCGGAACGGAGTGACGATCGCGGTATGAACGCCCGGCTCCGGTCCGGGCGTATTTTTATTGAACATGGCAATACTCCGTAAAATTTATATTAAAAGTATCGTGCAGGTATTGAATTTTATAAAAGCATAGTGTATAATATATAAAATAGACCCCACGGTACTATAATATGACGAAAGTTTTGCCGTGACATTGCGCACATACGTACCGAAAACGGATTTTACCACAAAACGCGCGGATTGTCAAGTATGTGCGCGGCGCATGTACACGTATATATCAAAATGCACTCATTACACGATTATTATTACGAACTCCCCGAAGAGCTGATAGCCCAGACGCCGTGCGAGCAGCGCGACGCCTGCCGCCTGCTCGTTCTCGACAGAAAGACGGGCGAGATAACGCACAGACACTTTTACGACGTTATCGAATATCTGAATAAAGGCGACTGCCTCGTCATAAACGACAGCCGCGTGATACCCGCGCGCATCTACGGCGTGAAGCGCAGAAAAACGGCGGACGTCAACGACCCGAGCCGCGTCGAATGCCTGCTTCTGCGCCAGCGGGAGCTTGACACGTGGGAGTGCATCGTGCACCCCGGCAAACGCGTAAGAGCCGGCGCGGTGATAGATTTTTCCGGTATAATGAGCGGAGAGGTCTTGTCCGTGACCGACGACGGGAACAGGATGATCAGGTTCGATTACGACAGATCGGGCGGCGAGACCGTATATTCCGTTCTTGAAAAGATAGGCAAAATGCCTCTGCCGCCGTACATAACGCAGGCGCTTGACGACAACGAGAAATATCAGACCGTCTACGCGCGCGAAAACGGCTCCGCGGCGGCGCCGACGGCGGGACTGCACTTTACGAACGAACTGCTCGAAGAAATAAAAGAAAGAGGAGTCGACGTCGTGCGCGTCATGCTCCACGTCGGGCTCGGGACGTTCCGCCCCGTTAAGGTCGAGAACATAGAAGAACATAAGATGCACTCGGAGTTTTTCACGGTGACGCAGGACGCGGCCGGCCGCATAAACGAATGCCGTAAAAACGGCGGGCGCGTGATCTGCGTCGGCACGACCTCGTGCAGGACGCTCGAATCAGCCGCGGACGAGCACGGCGTGATAATCCCGCAGAGCCGCGACACCGATATATTCATCTATCCGCCGTACCGGTTCAAAGCGACCGACGCGCTTATAACGAATTTCCATTTGCCGGAGAGCACGCTTCTGATGCTTATCTCGGCTTTCGCGGGCAGAGATACCGTGATGAGGGCGTACGCCGAAGCGGTGAAGGAGAGATACCGTTTCTTCTCGTTCGGCGACGCGATGATGATACTATGAGCGGCAAACAAAAGATCGTGATCGTCGGCGGGCCGACGGCGAGCGGCAAATCCGCGCTCGCGCTAAAGCTGTGCCAACAATTCGGCGGCGAGCTGATCTCCGCCGACAGTATGCAGATATATAAAAGGCTCGATATCGGCACAGCGAAGCCGTCGGCTGACGAGACCGCGCTCGTGAAACATCATCTGATCGACATCAGAGAGCCGTGGGAGAATTATTCCGCGGCTGAGTTCGTGCGCGACGCGAGAGCGGCGATCGACTCCGTCTTTTCGGCGGGAAAGCTGCCGGTCGTATGCGGCGGCACGGGGCTTTATATCGAAGCCCTGATACATCCGACGGACTATTCGGAGCAGACCGAAGCCGACGGTGAGATCCGCTCCGCCCTTATGAAAAAAGACGCGCATGAGCTCTGGGAGGAGCTTAAGGGCGTCGATCCGGAGGCGGCGGAGAAGACGCACGAAAACAACAAAAAGCGCGTGGTCCGCGCGCTTGAGATATACTATATGACGGGAAAAACGAAGACTGAGACGGACAAGGAACAGAAGCGGACCGAATCGGATCTCGATCATCTGCTCCTTCTGACCGGCTTTGGCGACCGCAAGGCGCTTTACGAGAGGATAGACCGCCGCGTTGACGGGATGATAAACGCGGGCCTTGTCGCCGAGACACGGCGGCTGCTTCGGAGCGGTGATCTGCGTCAGGGCACGACCGCGTATCAGGCGATAGGTTACAAGGAGCTTTTCCCGTATATAAACGGCGAAAAAACGCTTGACGAGTGCGTAAGCAAACTCAAACAGGCGACGCGCAATTACGCGAAGCGCCAGCTGACGTGGTTTTCCCGCTACGACGGGATCAGGGTCGGCGACGCGGAGACGGCGATGACAGCCGTGAGAACTTTTCTTGAAAGGAGCTGAGGGGTACGGATAAAGAATATCTGAAAAAAGCCGTGAAATACGTGCTGACGTCGATTATCGCGCTGGCGGCGATGGTCTATATGGGATATCACCTCTACTCCATGTTCAAGACGGGCATGACGGTCGAGCCGGTGCAGTCGGCGGAGATCTCGAACCAGCTGACGCTGACCGGCGTGATCTTCCGCGACGAGCGCGTCGTATACGGCACCGCGTCCGGCGGCGTGGTCCGTATGTTCAGCAACGGCGAAAAGGTGTCGAAAAACGCCGTGGTCGCAAAGATCTACGACACGCTGCGCACGGAGGACAAGACGCTTTCGCGCATCGAAAACGACCTTTCCATCCTCGCAAAGAGCAATAAAATTAGCGACACGAGCACGAAAAACACCGACGCGAAGATAAACAAGCTTTATTACACGATCCGCCTCAAATCCGAGGAGGGCGACTACGCCACCGTCGCGGAAAAGACGGAAGAGCTTCTCATCCTGCTCAACCGGCGAGAGATCATTGTCAACGCCCGTCTGAATTTCAACACCGAGATCGCGGATCTGCGCGCCCAGCGCGAGAAGATAGTCTCTGCGGCGACCGGCGAGCACGAGGATGTGAAAACGCCGGTATCGGGTTATTTCTACTCGTACGCTGACGGATACGAGAACGTGTTCACGTCGGAGGCGGCGCTGAAGCTCGGTTACGATGATCTGTCGTCGCTTCTCGGGCGCGGCGCGGAAAAGCAGTCTGAAGAGGACGGTTACGCGGTCGGCAAGATGGCGCAGTCCGCCGTCTGGTATCTTTGCATGAAGACGGACCGCGAGTCGGCGGCGGGTCTTTCCGAGGGGAAAACGTATCCCGTCAGCTTCCCGATGGCGTCCGGCAGCGAGATAGATTTCACGCTTGAACGAATCGTCACGCAGAACGGCGGAGAGGGCGCGGTGCTCGTGTTCAGCACCTCGACCCTGTCGGCCGATATAGGCAGCGCGAGGAAACAGACCGTTTCGGTGATCCAGGAAAAGACCGTCGGCCTGCGCGTGCCCGTCACGGCGGTAAGGACCAACGACGAAGGCGACATCGGCGTATATATTTTGAAAAACGACCGCACGACTTTCCGTAAGATACAGATCCTCACCGAGCAGGACGGTTACTGCCTGGTGCGCGAATTCTCGCCCGACGAGGAGGGATATTCCGAGATGCTCCATAAATACGACAACCTCGTCACGTCCGGCAAGGGACTGAAGGAGCAGAAGGCGGAGGACGACGGAGAGACGACAGAATACGAAATAAGAATCTTCGGATAAAGGAGTTTATATGGTAGAAAAAAGAGTATCAGAGGCGGTGCTGCTTAAGGCTATGAGCACCGGCGCGGATTACGCGGAGCTGTACGTCGAGGACATGACCTCGGACAGCGTCAGCATGATCGCGGACTGCGTCGACAGCGCCAACACCTCAAGGGACATGGGCGCGGGCGTCCGCATATTCTGCGGCACGAATTCCGTGTACGCGTTCGGCAACGGCACCGATGAAAAATCACTTATGGAGCTTGCGGAGAAGGTCGCCGCGGCGGCCGGCACGGCATCGTCCGCGGGCATCGATATCGTTCTGAACGAAGTGAAGTTCGATCCCGTGTGCCGCGCGGAGATCCCGGCGCTGTCGGTCGACAAAAAGATAAGGACCGACGCGCTCAAACAGGCGTATTTCGCCGCAAAGGAATACAGCCCGGAGATAGTGCAGGTCAGCGGCGTTCTGGCGTCGAGCTGCAAGCGCGTATACGTCGCCAACAGCGACGGCGTGATCGGCACGGACGAGCGGCCTTATATCAGGCTCGCGGTCAGCGCGGTCGCATCCGACGGAAGCGAGAATCAGAGCGGATTCACCGGTCCCGGCAACAGCGCGGGCTTCGAATTCATACAGAGCCTCGATCTCAAAGCTCACGGGCGCGAGGCGGCGAGGATCGCGACGACGATGCTCCACGCCGGAAAATGCCCCGCGGGCAAGATGCCGGTCGTAATGGACAACGCCTTCGGCGGCGTCGTGTTCCACGAGGCTTGCGGACACGCGCTCGAGGCGACGTCGGTAGGACTCGGCAACTCCGTGTTCTGCGGCAAGCTCGGACAGAAGATAGCAAATGAAAAAGTCAGCGCCGTCGACGACGCGACGATGATCAGCGAATGGGGCTCGCGCGCGATGAGCGACGAGGGCGAAAAGACGGAGCGCATCCAGCTTATAAAAGACGGCATACTCACCGGATATATGATAGACAAGCTCGGCTCGCGCAGGATGAACATGAGATCGACCGGCAGCGGCAGACGTCAGAATTATGCCTTCGCGCCGACATCGCGTATGTCGAACACGTTCATATGCCCCGGCAGCGACACGCGCGATCAGATCATCAGCAGCACCGAAAACGGTCTGTACGCCGCGAAGATGGGCGGCGGCTCGGTCAACCCGCTGACCGGCGAGTTCAATTTCGCCGTCATGGAAGGCTATATGATCCGCGGCGGCAAAATATGCGAACCGGTGCGCGGCGCGACGCTGATAGGCAAGGGCTACGAGGTGCTCCTCAACATCGACATGGTCTCGGACGATCTCGTGCTCGGTCAGGGCATGTGCGGATCGCTTTCGGGCAGCATACAGACGAACGTCGGTCAGCCCATGATCAGGATTTCCGAAATAACCGTCGGAGGTGAAATAGGATGAGCAAGATAAACGAATTCTGCGAAAAGCTTCTCTCGTACGCGAAATCTCACTGCGACGGAGAATTCGAGGTATACGCCGCAAGCGGCGAAAGCTTCAGAGTCGGCATCCTCGAGGGACAGATCAAGGATTACAGCGTCAACGATTATTCCGGCATCTCGTTCAGGATAAAGAAAAACGGCAAAATGGGATACGCCTCGACCACCTCGTGCGACGAGGACGGCATCCCCGCGCTCGTTGAAAACGCGACAAGAAACGCGGCTCTTATAGAAAAGCCGGACGAGCAGTTCATATTCTCCGGCTCCGCTTCGTATCCGTCACCGAAGGTATACGGAGAAGAGCTCGACGGCATCACCGCCGGGGAGAAGATCGCGTTCGCAAAGCTCATGGAGCAGAAGGCGAAGGAAGCCGATCCGAGGATCGTCAAGGTAGAGACGAGCGTGGTCACCTCCGGAAAGAGCACTGTCGTTATAAAGAACTCGAACGGCATGGATCTGTGCGAGGATTCGAACTTCATCGCCGGCTACGTCATCCCGATAGCGGCGGACGGCGAGAAGATGAACGACGGGTTCGGTTTCTGCGGCGGCTTTGACAGAGCGTGTCTCGACGTAGATAAAGCCGTTAAAAAAGGCGTCCTCGAGGCTATAGACTTCCTCGACGCCAAGCCGGTAAAAAGCGCTTCGATGCGCGTGATATTCAGAAACAGCGCGTTCTGCGACCTGATCGAGACGTTTTCCGGCATATTCTCGTCTGAAAACGCGCAGAGAGGGCTTTCGATGCTCGCCGGCAAAGAGGGCGATAAGATCGCCGCCGACTGCGTCACCCTGACCGACGATTCCACGCTCGATTTCGGCTTCGGCTCCCGCGCGTTCGACGCGGAGGGCGTCGCCGGACGGCGCACGGTCGTGGTTGAGGGCGGCGTCCTCAAAACGCTTCTGTACAACCTCGAAACGGCGTACAAGGCGGGCGTCGAGTCGACCGGCAACGCGTCGAAGGGCGGTTACACGTCCCCGATCGGCATATCGGTCAGCAACTTCACGCTCACCCCTGGTGAAAAGACGCTCGATGAGCTTGCCGCGAAAATGGGCGACGGCCTGATAATAACCGAGGTAAGCGGACTTCACGCGGGCGCCAACGCCGTGACAGGCGACTTCTCGCTGATGTCCAAGGGCTATCTCGTCGAGGGCGGCAGGACCGGCAGAGCGGTGACCGGAGTCACCGTTTCCGGAAACTTCTACGAGCTGCTGAAGAATATCGAGGAGCCCGGCTGCGACACGTATCACAATATGTTCGGCGCGGCGGTCTCGTCGCCGTCCGTACTCATCGGCGTGCCGATGTCGATAGCGGGTGAATGACGGGAATGGAATATCCCGATATCAGAGAGAATATTGAGCGCGTCAGAGCCGGGGCGGGCGGAGCGGATATCCTGCTCGCCACAAAGACCGTCGACTGTGACCGGATCGAATTCTCCGTGCGCGGATGCGGGATCAGGTATATCGGCGAAAACCGCGTGCAGGAGCTGCTCGAAAAATACGACAGACTGAAAAATCTGCCGTGCGAGATCCATTTCATCGGAACGCTGCAGAAGAACAAGGTCAAGTATATAATCGACAAAGTCAGTCTGATACACTCCGTCGGCAGCATCTCGCTGTGCGAAGAGATAGAGCGTCAGGCGGCGAAGCGCGGCGTCGTCATGAACGTGCTCTGCGAGGTCAATATCGGTGAAGAGGAGAACAAATCCGGTTTTCTGCCGGAAGAAGTTCCCGAAGCGTTTGAAAAAATGCTCGGTTTCGAGCACGTAAGGCCCCTCGGACTGATGACCATGGCGCCGAAATGTCAGATAAGCGCGGATTATATAAAATTTTTTACTAAAACTTACCGATTGTTTATTGACAATTGCGTCCAAAAGGTGGATAATAGATACAAACCGGTACTCTCGATGGGAATGTCGGACAGTTACCGGCAGGCCGTACAATGCGGCGCAACGATGATACGCGTCGGTTCCGCCGTGTTCGGCGAAAGAAACTACGAAAAATAATGAAATCAAAAGAAAGGGCATATAAAAATGGGATTTCTTGACAGCTTAAAATTCAGCAAGCGCTTCAACGACGATGAAGACGAATACGAGGATGAGAAGGACAACGGCGAAGTATACGAGGATGACGCCGTGATCGAAGCCCCCGCGAAAACGGAGCCCGCTGCTCCGCAGAAACCCGTCAGGATCGGCACCAGCGTCAAGCTCGACGGCGCGGCTCTTGAACTCAAGGTCGTAAAGCCCGAGCGTTACGAAGTCGTTCCGCAGATCGCGGATCACCTGCTCAACCGCCGCACCGTGGTCCTTAACCTTGAGGCGTCCAACAAGGAGAGCTCCAGAAGGATAATCGACTTCCTGTCCGGCGTCGCTTACGCGATAGACGGCAAGCTCAGCAAGGTAGCCGTAAACACCTATCTCATCACTCCCGCCAACATCAACGTGAGCGGCGAAGCCCTCAACGAGGCGAAGGGCGAGTCCGAAGAGGACAACGGCGAGTATCCCGAGGACTGAGTCTGCTTGGCTGAGTACGTATATACGCTCGTATCGGGCTTGCTGTTCGTGTTTCTGACACTGCTCAATACGGCGACATGGGCGCGGGTCATCCTCGGCTGTTTTACAGCCGGGGAGGGCACCGTGTTTTCAAGGATACTCTTTTTTTTGACCGAACCTTTCGTCCTGCCCGTCCGCAAACTGCTCGGACGCGCCGGAAGGATCGGTATGACCGACCTGAGCGCCGTTGTGCTGTCCGCGCTGATATGCGCGGCGCTCGCTTTTCTGCGGCTTTGATACGAACTGTTTCGAGGATTGTTTATGAACTCATCCGATCTGAAAAAGAAAAATTTCACACGCGTCGTCCGCGGCTACAAGCCGGAGGAGGTCGACGCTTATATTTCCAGCCTTGCAGAGCGGTACGAGGAGCTTTTGCGCGAGAATTCCGAACTTGAATACAAGCTCAAAGCGTCGCTCGAAAAGAGCGAGGAGGCTCAGGCGGGCGAAGAGGAGCTTAAAAACACGATACGCCTCGCCAGAAAAGCCGCCGACAAGATCATCGCCGACGCGCAGGAGCAGGCGGATCTGCTGTATTCCGCGGCGAAGGACAACACCGACAGAGTGCTCCGTCGGTTCCGCGAGAGCGTCGCTTCCGAGGCGCAGGTGCTGCGCAAGCTGAAGCTCGCCGTCGCCGACATGCGCAGCGAGATCTACCGGCAGTATCTGCACAATATCGAACAGCTTGAAGAGCTCGCTCCGAAGAGCAAGTACGAGGCGGATCTTTCTGATCCCGCGGTCGAGGAATACATCCGCGCCGTCATCGACGGGATGAAGAACGACGTTGAGAATCTGCGCCGTACCGAGCCCGCGTCCGAAAAGAGCCACGACGGCAGGGTCACGATCATCAGATCGCCCGAGGTCACCGTCGTCAAAAGATACCGCATCGCCTCCGTCCGCGACACGATCAAGGAGCTCAACGCGAAGATCCTCGCGGGCGACGCCTCGATCGACGGCGAGGGCGAGCAGGTCCCGGGCGACAAGATAGTCTCCCCGGACGACGACGTCAGAGTCCAGAAGCGCGAGATGCCGAAGAAGAAACGCGGCAAGCGGAAGGAGCTTTTCGATGCCGAAGAAGAATGAGATCCTGCGCCGGTGCAGGGAAAACGTCGTCCCGTATCTGCTGTGGCTCGCACTTACAGCCGTCCTTGTGACGGTTGATCAGATAAGCAAATATCTCATATCCGCTTATCTGCCGAAGGGCGAGACGGTCCGCGTGATCCCGTATCTGTTCAATTTCACGTACGTCGAGAACCGCGGCGCGGCGTGGGGGATGCTTGCGAACAAAAGATTCGTGTTCATCATAATCTCGGCGGTCGCCATAATCCTGATCGCGGCGATCCTGCTTTACGTCGCGAAAAGCAAGAAGATGCTCGTCGTTCCGCTCGTGCTGATACTGGCGGGCGGTATCGGGAACATGATAGACAGGATCGGGAACGGCTTCGTCGTCGACTTTATACAGTTCGATTTTTTCAAGGCTTTCCCGGTGTTCAATTTCGCGGACTGCTGCGTCACGATCGGCGGCGCGCTGATCCTGATATACGTTTTGTTTATCGACAGGAGCCTGTTTTCGGACAGGAAAAAGAATAAGGATGAAGGAAATGAAAACGGCGGCGGCGACGCGTGAGCATGACGGCATGCGGCTCGATTCCGCCGCTTCCGAATTATTTTCAATAACGAGAAACGCCGCCTCGAAGCTGATCGAGGACGGCGTTTTGATGCTGAACGGCGCTTTGGCGAAAAAAAACGCGAGAGTCCGCGAGGGCGATCTGCTCGCGTACGAGCAGCCGGAGCTGAAACAGCCCGACGCGCAGCCGGAGGACATACCGGTGCGAATAGTGTACGAGGACGAGATGCTCGCGGTCGTCGACAAGCCGAAGGGCATGGTCGTCCACCCGGCGCCGGGAAATTACAGCGGCACGCTCGTATCGGCTTTGCTTTACCGCATGAAGGGCGAGCTGTCCGGCATAAACGGCGTGGAGCGCCCCGGCATAGTCCACAGGATAGACAAGGACACGAGCGGGCTTCTGATCGTGGCGAAAACGGACGAGGCTCACGTGAAGCTCGCCGCGCAGATAAAGGAGCATTCATTCATGCGCCGCTACGACGGCATCGTCGTCGGGTGCCCGCGGCAGGAGCGGGGCGAGATCGACCGGACGGTCGGCAGAAACCCCAGGGACCGCAAAAAAATGGCGGCGGGCGTCGCCGGCGGCAGACAGGCGCTGACCGAATACGAGGTGACGGAGCGCTACGACGGGTTTTCGCGCATGCTCTTCACGCTCCACACCGGCAGGACGCATCAGATAAGGGTGCATATGTCGAGCATCGGCCATCCGCTGATGGGCGATACCGTTTACGGCGGCGGCGCGACGTCGTTCGAGAAAAAACACGCGGATATCCTGCACGGTCAGTGCCTGCACGCGCGCTATATCGGATTTGTTCATCCCGGCGACGGAAAATATATGGAATTTGACGCCGGCGTGCCCGATTATTTTGAAAAGATAGTCTCGCTGCTTCGCCGCGGCTGACCGCGTTTATTTAATTTTAACGGCAGTAATGGTGTTTTGTTAATATTGAAGAGATATAATGGTATAAACCAAGAATATCGAAAGGATGCCGATAGCTTTTATGAATACTAATAAAAGCAGGATATATATTCTCATCGCCGCGGCTCTGATAATCGCCGTCGGCGTCGCCGTGGCGCGTACGGTGCTCGTCATAAACTACTACAACGTGGACGAGGGACTTTACGCGAAGGGCAGCACGGGGATCACCGCGATGCGCGTCGTGTTCGGCGCCGCGCTCGTGCTCGTCTGTGTGCTCGCGTTCGTACTGCTGCGCCCGGTAAAATACAAAAAACTGCCGGAGGCGAACCACGCCGTAGTATTTACCGGCGCCATGTGCGGATTCATGTTCATATCGTCCGCGATCCTCGGCGGCTGGTACTTCATACCCGATCTTTTCAAAAACGCGTTTTCAAAATCGTTCCAGTATACGGCGATAAGCTCCTCGCATACGACTCATGTCGTGCTGTTCTTCTCGTTCTGCGCGACGCTGCTCTTCAGCCTTCTGTCGTCTCTGTATTATTTCTGGTGCGCGTCGACTGAAACGAAGCTGAATAAGCTCAACTACAGACTGTTCTCGTTTATGCCGATACTCTGGGGCATCGCGTACCTCGTATTCATGTATTTCAAAAACGACACTGTGATCAACAGCCAGGAAAGAGCGATACTTCAGCTCTCCGTCATAACCGTTATGCTCTGCGCGACGGCAGAGGCGAGGTTCCATTTCGGCATAGCACGTTTCAGAGTCTACGCCGCGGTATGCCTGTGCGCGGTGATGTCTGTGATTGTCGCCTGCGTGCCCAACTTCCTTCTGACCGCGTTCTGGATGATACCGTTCTCTGCGGAAACCGTGTTCTGCGTACTGCAGGTCGCACTGGCGGCGTACATGCTGTCAAGACTCATCAGTATCGTCCGCAGCGAGCCGGAGGAATGATACTGAATTGTCAATGATGATCGCCCTTACGGGCGAATGATGATTTTGCCTTACGGCAAAAATGATGAGATGTGTTCCGCCGCGGCGGAACACATCATTTTAATTTAGTAAAGAGCAAACCGGAGATAATTCGGTACGCTCTTTGACTTTTCTAAGCTAAATTGCCGCGCAGAGCGCGTCAGCTGAATTATTTGCCTGACGGCAAACAGCTAAATTGAAAACCTGCGGTTTTCAGCTAAATTAAATTCGCCTCTTATAGCTCGCCGTTTGGCGAATTTAGCTTGCGAAGCAAATTTAGCTGACCGTAGGTCAATTTAGCTCGCCGTCAGGCGAATTTAGCTCTCGAATAAATATCGGCATAACAAAAGCCGGAGACGTTTGTCTCCGGCTGATTTTTCTGTTTTATGAGATATTCGCTATGGCCTTTTCGTTTTCGGTCACGGGGTAGGTCTCTTTGAATTCCTTGAGCTTCGTTTCCAGATCGTCGGATCTCATGTCGTTGTCGACGTTCTTGAGCCAGACGGGCTTGCCGGTGCTCTCGAAGTAGTAGATGCTGAGGCCTTCGTCCGCGAATACGAAGTATTTGTAATCGCCCTGCTTGCGGTCGGCGGAGAAGAGCCATTCGTCAACTACGATAAGCTCCTCGTGCGTGCTTCCGCTCTTCGCGGCATCCTTGACAAGTCCGGTGGAGTTGATCGTGATCGTGTCGGTGGAGAACTTCTCGGCGAGCTTGTCGAAAGATTCGCCGGTCTTGTCGCCTTTTTCGAATTCGGCGATCATCTCGTCGGCTTTTTCCTTCATCGCGTCCTCGTTGGTGAAGCTGCTGAGCTTCAGATCAAGCTCACGGATGGAGATCGTGTTGTATTCGTCTCTGTACGCGCTCTTGACTATCTGATATATCGTTGCGGATTCGTCGGCGCTTATGAGCTTCGACGCACCGTCGGTCGCGGGCGTGTCGGCGAAGATCCATTTATCGGCTTCGGTATCGGCGTTGGCGTGTTCGGTCGTGAGGACCTTCGTCTTTATAGATTCCTCGGTCAGCTCTTCAAGAGCCTTGTTCGCGTTCGTGATACGCTCCTCGTCTTCGGACTGCTCCGCGGCGGCCTTCTCGGCCTCGGCGAGTTCCTTTTCGTAATTGAATATGACGGTCACGAAATCCTCGCCGCCCTCGATCTTCTGCAGAAGCTCGTCGGCTTTCGCCTTCGCGGCGGATATCGCCTCGGTCTTCTCGTCGTCTTTGGCGTTGGTCTCGTAATCGGCTTTCACCGTGTAGGAGTAGTAGTCGGCTTTGAGGTAGTCGAGCTTGTGCTCATCGTAATACTTGTTGTATTCATCGTCGGTGTAGGTGAAACCGTCGGACAGATACGAGGCGTAAGAGGATGCGAGCGTCTGCATCTCGAGCATGCCTTTGATGTCGCCCTTCGTGATGCCCTTGCTGCCGTACATCGCGGCTATTGCGGTGGACAGGCTGTAGTTGCTCTCTTTTGCGAAATCCTTGAGAGACTGGATGTTGTTCTCTATGGATTGTTTGTCCTCGTCGGTCATCTTATAGCCCTCGGCCCTCGCCGACTCGCACAGCGAGAGGACGTCGGACAGAGTGCTCGTCGCTTCGGTCACGCAGGCGTCGAGCCAGGAGACGTCGTTGCTGCCGTAGTATTTCTGCTGGGAGAGCGGCAGGCTTCTGTCAAGCCCGAAGTACGACGCGTACTGCGAACCGTACGAGTTGACTATCGTTGAATAATAATTGTTGTAGATGAGGTACGTCATGTACATGAACTGAGCGTTGTTCACCTTGTAGTTCTCGCTCTTGAGCGCGGTGCGGGTGTGCAGTGAGATGTAATCCATCACGCCCGTCGGCTGAAGTACCGCTACGAGCACACCGATGACAAGCACGACCGCGATGAATATGGTCAGTACCTTGTACCAGACGTCGCTCTTTTTTTCGTTCTTGGAATTAACTTTCGATTTAGCCATTTTGGTGTTCCAGACCTTCCTTGTTTTTGAAACGATTCAATTATATATATGATATCGCGAATTTTGCTCTTGACAGTATATCATAACTGATAAGCGTACTGAAGAACATTTTTTGAACATAATGTTAATTTACGCCGCGTTTGTACATTTTTATAAGGTTTTTCACGCCGTCGCGCACGCCGCTTATAAGAAGATCAGCCTCTTCCTCCGTGTTGTCCCGGAACAGGCTTATGCGTATCGTACAGTCCGCCTCGCGCTGACCGAGGCCGTACGCCAGCATCGGGCGCGACACGCCCGGATGGTGTGACGAGCACGCGGAACCGCTTGAAACGTATACTCCGGTCGACGACAGATGATGCAGCATTACCTCGCTTTTTATTCCCGGAAGCGTCGCCGAAATTATGTGCGGAACGTATGATTTCGGTTCGTTCACGCGCACGCCAGCGTCGGTCAGTCCCGATACGATGCGCCGGCGCAGAGAGGTGATCCGCTCCGTGTCGGCGGCGAAGACGGACGCGCCGTACGACGCCGCGGCTGCAAACGCCGCGGCTCCGGCGGTGTTCTCGGTGCCGGAGCGCAGACCGCCCTCCTGACCGCCGCCGTAAAGCACCGGAGATATCGCATGTGATCTCACTGTCTGTGCCGAAAGATACAGCGCGCCGACGCCCTTAGGTCCGCCGATCTTGTGCGCCGAAAGCGTCATCGCGTCGACTCCGAGCTCGCGCACGTCGATTTTTGTCTTCATGAACGCCTGCGTGGCGTCCGTGTGGAACAGAGCGCGCGGGTTAACGCGTTTTACCGCCCCGCACAGCGTTTTGATATCGTAAATCGCCCCGGATTCGTTGTTTACCGTCATTATGCTGACGAGCAGGGTGTTGGCGTCGACAAGCCGGCAAAGTTCGACAGGGTCGACCGTTCCGCCGCGCGTGCCGACGGTCTTTATTTCAAATCCGCGCCTGCCGAGCTCTTCGGCGGCCGCGTAAACCGACGGATGCTCGGAATCGGAGATAATTATGCGCTTGCCGCGGTTGGACGGCTTGGCGTAAGCGGCTCCGAAAAGCAGAAGAGCGTTCGACTCCGTGCCGCAGCCGGTGAAAACAAGCGTGTCGGCGGGCGGCGCGCTTATGATCGAAAGCAGCGTTTTGCGCGAAGACGCGAGCAGTTTTTCCGCCGCCAGACCCGCCGCGTGCAGCGAAGAAGGGTTAGCGTATACAGCGGCGGCGTCGTCCGCCGCCGCTTTTGCCGCGGCGCAGAGAGGCGTCGTCGCGGCGTTATCGAAATATGCTGTCATTATTTGAGGACTCCGGTCTGGAATACGAATTCCGTGACTATGCTCTCAAACGACGGCAGATTGGCGTCGAACCGCGCCGATTCCGCCGTGTAGGTGAGCAGGTATGCGAACATCCTCTCGCGCACGCATATGACCATCTCAAACGTGTAGTCGACGTCGGACATGCGCGCGGAATATCTGCACCGCACCGCGGGCTGACCGTTCAGCAGCGTCGCGGCGGGCCCGGAGATCAGAGTGAAGCCGGGCAGGCTCGCCTGAAGCTGTGACGCGTAGCCGGTCCAGTAGTTTTTGGCGTAGGTCACGCCGTCCGCCTCGCCCTCCGCGCGGTCGGCGGGGATGTCGAAGACGGCTTCGTTCTGTATCGTGTAGCATGCGCACGTGACGTTCGATTTGTCGGTCAGCGATACGTACGCGGCGGTCACCCCGTCCTGATCGGCTATGATCCAGTCGTTCGGGACGTACATGTAATAATCGACCGCCTCGACGGAAGCGAGCTTCATGCCGGACGGCACGGAGGTCTCCGTTTTCGCACAGCCGCACAGCAACAGCACGGCGGCGGCAAGCACCGCCGATATGACTTTTTTCATTTTATTCCCCCTGTGAATCGATGAACGCGCATCTTTGTCTTATGAACCCGTACAGGGTGTTTTCACCGTCCGTGAATTCCGCCTCGTACAGCGCCTCGTCATAGAAGCGGCGCGGGTCGGAGTTGACGGCGGAGTCGATCGCGGCTTTAAGATCTTTGAACGAGCCGAGGATCTCTTTGAGCTGCGTGGTGTATTGTTTGACGTATTCAAGATATTTCGCCTTGTACGCGCTGTTCTCGAGCAGCTTTCCGACGAGCGGACGGTCGGCGGCTTCAACGCCGAAATACGGAGCGTTGACGTCGGTCCGTATCTGTTCCGCCTCGATCTGATATTCCGTCTTGCGCAGCGTTCTGTCGGTACCGAACGACATCTTCAGATCCCACGGGATCATGGAGAGCACACCCTCCGACGTCTCGTACAGATAGTAGTTTTCAGCCTTGGGGCCGAGATACGACTCCTGTCCGCAGGCGATGCCGACGATCGCGGCGTAGCGCAGAACTGAGTCGACGTCGAGGATATCCTCGATGCCCTCGCCCGACGATATCGCCTCGTACAGTCGCGTGATGTTCGCCATCCTGCCGTCCTCGCCGTTTTCGAGCGAGAAGGTCGTCGTGTCGCCGTCGACCAGGGCGGAGCCCTTGTCGGCTTCGTACAGACTGCCGTCGTTGTCGCCGAAGGCGCGCTTGAGGAAACTGTCGTCTATGCCCTCGACCGCGAGGTAAAGCCCGTAGTACTGACCGTTGACGGTGAGTTTGGCGAACGTCGCGAGCGGCGCGCTCTTTCCGGCGAACAGCAGATACATAAGATATTCGCGGACATACGACGGGTCGTACGACATATTGTTGAGGTTAAGCTCGTCGAGCCCGTTCAGCTTCTGGCCTTTTGTGAATTTGTTGAATTTGAGCTTGAACGAATAACGTTCGTTGCCGGCTTCGGCGACGTAAGACGTGTTGCCGCGCGCTTTAAGCCCGGCTCCGTCAATGGTCTGGCCGTCGGCGGTGACGTCGGCCTCGACGTAGACGCCGGCGTCGGCATGGTCGATGACGGTCGACAGCTCAGCCTCTCCCACGGTGATCTCGATCTCAAGTATATCGTCAAAAAGTCCTCCGTAAGCCCCGGTCTTCACGCCTATGCCGGCAAGGCCGGGTCCGTTGTCCGCGGTGCCCGATCCGGTCGTGACTTCGTCGCCGCCTTCGGATTTGCACGCGCAGAGAGTGAGCGCTGCCGCGCAGAGCGCCGCGGCGACTATTCTTTTGATCAGTGTTATATTCATATCCCGTTCCTTTCGAAAACATGACGGTATCTCATTCATACTGACGCTAATAAAACCATAATAACAACAGATTTTTAAAAAATCAACCACCGCACGCAAATTGTTATATTATAGGATATGTTTTTACATTTTGTTAATCAGCGGCGGCGAAGGGGCCAAAAAGTTTGCCCGATACTATTGACAACGCGGCTCGTCTGCAGTATATTAAAGACGTGAACACGGGCACAAAAGGCTCGCGGAAGCAAAAAAAGTCATGAACGGAGAAAATGATATGAAAGTACTTATTATCAACGGAAGTCCGCGCAGGGACGGCAATACGTCTGCGGCGCTGAACGAAATGGTCAGAGTGTTTGAGAAAAACGGCGTGCAGGTGAAGATCGAGCAGATCGGCGGCGAGGATATCCGCGGCTGTATCGCCTGCGGCTGCTGCGACAAGACGGGCAAATGCGTGTTCGACGACGCGGTGAACAGGATCGCGCCGGAATTCGAGGAGGCGGACGGTCTGGTCATAGCGTCCCCGGTTTATTACGCTTCCGCCAACGGCACGCTCGTGTCGCTGCTCGACAGGCTGTTTTCGAGCACGGGCTTCGATAAGACGATGAAGGTCGGCGCAAGCGTCGTCGTCGCGAGGCGCGGCGGATGCTCGGCGACGTTCGACGAGCTGAACAAATACTTCACCATATCCGGTATGCCCGTAGCGTCGAGCCAGTACTGGAACAGCGCGCACGGCAGACTCAAGGGAGAAGTCGAAGGAGATCTCGAGGGACTGCAGACGATGCGCGTACTTGCGGCGAACATGACTTTCCTTATGAAGTCGATAGCGCTCGGCCGGGAAAAATACGGCCTGCCCGAGAAAGAGGAATGGCAGCCCACGCATTTCATCAGATAAAAAGCGGCGCACACGGCGCACTGCAAAAAAAGATAAAAGAGCGGCAAACGCCGCTCTTTTATGCTCTTATAAAGTCTTATTCTTCGACGAGAAGGTTCGCAACGACACGGAAACCGTGGTTGGAAGACGTTCCGTTTTCGAAGTATTCGCACTCGTCAACGGGATCG
>JAGDCE010000077.1 GCA_017958705.1 Clostridia bacterium | reverse complement strand
TCATACTTTTCAACAGCAAATATAAACGGGCTGTCGGGCGAGTTTATCATGCGGTATTGGACAACTGAATAATATACTTTATCGTACGTTGATAAAAGCCCGTACAACGCTCTGCCTTCGTTTGCGCCTTCCGCATGGCCGGGGTAAACGGATATTACGAGAACGCCGCCTTTTTCCATCAGTTCTATACCGTCCGTTACGGCTTTGAGCGTGCTTTCGGTAAGCGTTGTAACCGTCTTATCTCCGCCCGGACGGTAGCCTAAATTGAACATTCCGCACTTGAAATGATCTACGTATTTCGCTATATTTGCGTGACTGTCAAGTATAAGCTCCGCGTTGTTATAACCTTTTTCTTTCAGAAGCTTTGCAGTATTGCAAAGAGCTTCTTTTTGAATGTCAAACGCAAAGACTTTGCCGTTTGGCACAAGCGAGCAGAGATACGCGGTATCGTGACCGTTGCCCATCGTGAAATCGACGAGCGTATCTGTTTCTTTGATTTTACCGCTCAAAAACGATTTTGCGGCGTCAAGCAATTGCATCAGTTCTCTCCCTTGTCGTCAGCACAAGCCACGTTGATATAGCGGCTGTAAACGCCCGGGAAAGAATCCGGTATCTCGACCGCGCCGGCGAATTCTTCGTAAAAGTGCTTTGCAGAGCCGGCCGCCCAGCCGATTATCGCGTAGCCGTAGCCGTATTCGCGCATAGACAAAAGACATTTTATCATAAGCGCGCGGCCTACGCCCATACGTCTGTATTCCGCGTCAACTCCCGTGGGACCGAAGAATCCGCGCGCCGTCGCGTCGTACGCTGCGAAGCCTATGACCTTTTTGTTCGTCACGGCGGCAAAAACCGAGACCGGGGTATTGTAAAATCCTGCCTCAGTCTCGCTCCTCCAGCCTTTGCTGAATTTCTCCTCGATAAAATCGAGAACCTTGAATTTGTCGGGAGACAGGACGCGGATTATGTGTATGTCCTTCTTTTCAAGTTCTTCAATAAGATCGGGACAGTCTTTGATACTGTAAAGCTTTACAAGAAGATCAGCCATAATACACCTCAATGATCGGGGCTGCCGCCGAAGCGGCAGCCCGTTTTATTATACTTCAAGTTCAATTTCCTGCGGAAGCAGTATTTCGGATTTTATCGTTCCGTCGTCGCGCGTATAGTGCATAACCTCGATCGCGCCGTAAGGAGTAGGATAAGTGCCTTTCGCAAACGTGAGTTCGCCCAGATGCGGCGTTATGCGGACTTTTTTGAATCCGGGCTCGGTGACCTGAATGCCGAGGACGTATCTCGAAAGCCAGGGACACGGACCGGACGCCCAGCCGTGGCAGAGGCTGTGACGGAACTTGACGTAGCAGTAAGCGCCGTAATCACCGTGGATGTCGATCTTGCCCTCCGGCACGACCTGATCTATCGGCGCTGCGTTCTTAAGCCAGTCGAGATTGAAGTCCTCCCAGAACGTCGTCGCGCCCATATCGAGCATGCCGCCCCAGTATTCCTTCATATCCTTTATCGCGCCTTCGTAATCGCCCGCGAGCGATTTCGCGGCGAGCGTATAGTAACCGAAGAACGTTGAGTAACCGTGCGCGCCGTTCGGCTTCAAAAGTTTTTCGTTGATCTTTTTCGGATCGGAAATACCGGACAGAGCCAGAAGCGACGCGGCCTGTTTTGAGCCGTTGCAGTCGGGCTCGGATATTTTGAGTTTTTCGGAAGTGTCCGCGCAGAGCTTTGACGTTTCATCGTCGCCGAGCTCCGCCATCAAAAACGCTCCGGCGTCGAACGCGAGCTTCATAAGGCCCTGAAGACCGGCGTGCTTTGCGACTTCATCGTCGTTGTTCGGCCAGTCCAAGAACCTGCGGCCGGGCAGTATCTCCTGACCGTCGTCGCTTACGTATTTCGACAACTCGACAAGCAAAGCCTTCATGTATTCGTGCTGCTGCGCCAGATATTCCTTATCCGCAAGATGCATATACCATTCGTAATGGATAAGCAGCCACCATATGGAATACGCGGTGATACCGTTCATCCACGTGCCGATAGGCGTCTGATCTCTTACGTGATCGAGAGACTTCGGAACGACGTCGTTATATCCGAACGTGGCAAGTATCGTCATTACTTCGGTATGCATATCGCCGATCCAGACGAGTCTGTCGCGCTTTATGCCGTCCCAGAGGTATTCCTGCATATTCAGATGCGCGGTATACGCCGCTGTCTCCCAGATCTTGTTTATGCGCGTGTCGCTGCATTCGAATGAACCGATATAATCAAGATCTCTGTAATGGAACACACCCTGAAGAGCTTTGATCGAAACTGACGAATTCTTGTCAAGCAGTTCGACGTATAAAAATCTGAAGCCTGATTCGTTCGTTTCGTTTGCGGAATAGAATCCGACGTTCATTACTCTGTCGCGATTGGCGTGGTCGTTCGTCGTATTCTTTACGCCAAGCGGCGTGAGCGCCTCCATTACGCTCTCACCTGTGCGGACAAGTATATTCGCGCGCGGGTTTCCTCCGCCTACGCTGACGATCATTATACGTGCGGAGCCGCTGAATTCAATACCGAAATCTACGAGGACCGCGGCGTTTTCGCCGTCGGCGTCGTTTTTCAACGTGCAGAGGACGGGTTCGGTCAATGCTACCTGATTGTCTTTTTCGATCAGCAGCGTATTTGCGGAGGTGACGTTTCCTTTCGTCAGAACGACCCTTTTCGGCGTCAGATAACGTCTTGTTCTCGGGTCGGTCTGATCCGAGCGCAGAGCGATGAATTTATCGGTCAGAGTTGACATATTGTTTATTCCTTTCTGTTTTATGATTTGATTTTAACATATCGGTCGGCGTAAATCAAATAATATCATTTACAAATCGTGGTATAAGATGTTAATTGTGAAATAAAGCCGTAAAAAAACGCCGCCGGCCGTATGCCGGTGACGTTATTTGAAATCATTCGGTTTTGCCGTATCTGAACACGAGAGCGCACCAGCCGTTCTCCTCGGATGCTTCCACCGGTACAAACGGAGTTTTGCTCATCGCATCAAGGACTTCTTCCCTGCGCTCGACTAAAATGCCGGAAGTTATGAATATCGTGCCATCATGTGCGAATTTATACAGATCCGGGCTCATCCTGATGATTATATCGGCGACGATGTTCGCGCAGATAAGGTCGTACTGTCCGCGTTCAACGCTTGACAGAAGATCCGATACGTTTGCACTGATGTTTTCGCATTTGTTGATCTTCGCGTTCTCCGCCGCTATCCTGACGGCCGTCGGGTCTATGTCGTAAGCATTTATCTTACCCGCGCCCAACAGCGACGCCGAGATCGAAAGAATACCGCTGCCGGTGCCTATATCGAGCACGGATTCGCCGGGCTTCACGTACTTTTCGATAAGAGTCATGACGAGTCTCGTCGTCTCATGCGTCCCGGCGCCGAAAGCCATACCGGGATCCATAATGAGCGGCAGTTCGTTTTCCTTCGGTTCGTATTTTTCCCACGCGGGGACGATGACGATCCGGTCCCCGACTTTTATCGGGTGATAATACTTCTTCCAGCTGTTCGCCCAGTCGTCATCCGATACGTCGATGACCTCGAGCCTGCATTTAAGAGCTAGCGCGGCGAGACGTTCCCTGATGAAATATACGGATTCTTCCGGGTTTCTCTCCTCGGAAATGAATACGCTGACGCTCGACTTCGTCTTGTCCATTTTCAGAAGTTCGTCGTCGATCAGATCGGCGTAAACGTCCTTGAAAGTCTCTTCGATATCGGAATAATCCTCGATCATAAGGCCGTTGTCAGTCATGCTCATGACGGCGGTCACTTCGTCGAGATCTGCGGTGTCGCAGGTGACTTTGATCTGCTTATAATCCATTATTTCTTATCCTTGAAGATCTTGTCGAAGAATTTCTGCTTGCTCTTGAAATTGTTTTTGCCGCACGCAACGGAAAAGTCTCTCAAAAGCTGTTTCTGTTTGTCGTTGAGTCCCTTCGGCGTCTCAACGATGACCGTGAAGATCAGGTCGCCTTTTTTGGTAGAGTTGACGTATTTGATGCCTTTTCCCGCGAGCTTGAAACTCGTTCCCGTCTGAGTCCCTTCGGGAACGTTATACTTCACGTTGCCTTCAAGACTCGGTACGTCAATCTCTGCGCCTAAAGCCGCTTCGGCAAAGGTTATCGGGATCTCGCAGTAAATGTCGTAGCCGTCGCGCGTGAAGACGCTGTGCGGTTTTACGTCGACTTCGATTATAAGATCGCCGGTCGGTCCGCCGTTCGTACTGACGTTGCCCTGACCGCGGACGGTAAGCTGCTGCTCGTCGTCGATACCGGCGGGAATATTTACCTCAAGTTTTTTGTTGATGCGGATGTATCCCTTGCCTTTGCAGTTCGGGCATGGATTCGGGATGGTCTGTCCTCTGCCTCCGCAGTCGGGGCACGCTGTCTGCTGCTGCATCATGCCGAACATCGTACGCTGCGAGGTCGTGATCGTACCGCGTCCGCCGCATTTGGTGCAGGTGATCGGGCTGGTGCCCTTTGCGGCGCCGGAACCGGCGCAGTCGGGACACTTCTCGATACGCGGGTACGTTACTTCCTTCTTGCAGCCGAACGCGGCCTCCTCAAACGTCAGATATATGCGCTGATATACGCTTTTTCCGGCAGTCTGCCGCGGTCCGCTGCTTCTTGAAAATCCGGAGCCGGCGCCGAAGAAATCGCCGAAAATACTGCCGAGGTCGAAATCGAATCCGCCGCCGGAATATTGGAATCCGCCGCTTCCGCCGCCGAAACTCTGATCGAATCCGGCGTGACCGTACTGATCGTATCTGGCGCGTTTATCGGGATCCGACAATACTTCGTACGCTTCGTTGACTTCCTTGAATTTCTTCTCAGCCTCAGTGTCTCCGGGATTCATATCGGGATGATATTTCTTCGCAAGCGTCCGGTAAGCGTGCTTTATATCGTTGTCCGAAGCGTTCTTATCGATGCCGAGCACTTCGTAATAATCTCTTTTTTCTGCCATCTGATATTTTCTCCGGAATATCGCACGCCGGGCAGCGGAAACTGCCCGGTCTGCGTTATTTTAATTCTGATTATTCACCGGTCTTGTCGGTGAATTCAGCGTCGAACGAACCGTCTGCGTTCTGACCGCCGTTGCCACCGGCCGCACCCGCTCCGGGATTCGCTCCGCCGTTCTGGCTGTTAGTATGCTGATAGACTTTTTCAGCAACTTTTCCGAACGCCTTCTGCAGCGAATCGATACCGTTCTTCATACCCTCGCTGTCGTTGTTGTTGACAGCTTTCTTGAGGTTCTCGATCTCAGCCTTGACTTCGTTCTTTTCGGATTCGGAGATTTTGTCGCCAAGCTCTTCAAGAGATTTCTCACACTGCGCGACGAGGCTGTCGGCGTGGTTTTTGAGATCGACCGCTTCCTTGAATTTCTTGTCTTCCTCGGCGTATCTTTCCGCGTCGCGGACTGCCTTGTCGATATCTTCCTTGCTCATGTTTGTCGAGGAGGTTATCGTGATCTGCTGTTCCTTGCCGGTGCCGAGGTCTTTCGCCGAAACATTGACTATGCCGTTTGCGTCTATGTCGAACGTGACTTCGATCTGCGGTACTCCGCGCGGTGCGGCGGGGATGCCGTCGAGACTGAATTTGCCGAGCGTGGTGTTGTCGTCCGCTCTCTGACGTTCGCCCTGCAGAACGTGGATCTGCACGGACGACTGATAGTCGGACGCCGTTGAGAAGATCTGGCTCTTCTTTACCGGGATCGTGGTATTTCTTTCAATGATCCTCGTGCATACGCCGCCGAGCGTTTCGATACCCAGTGACAGAGGCGTTACGTCGAGCAGGAGCAGGTCTTTAACGTCGCCGCCGAGCACGCCGCCCTGGATAGCCGCGCCTATCGCAACGCATTCATCCGGGTTGATGTTCTTTGACGGCTCTTTGCCGGTTATATTTCTTACTGCGTCCTGAACAGCCGGGATCCTGGTGGAACCGCCGACGAGGAGAACTTTGCTGATCTGCGACGGAGTGAGTCCCGCGTCGGACAGAGCCTGTTTGATCGGACCCATCGTAGCTTCTACGAGGTCCTTGGTCAGATCGTTGAATTTTGCGCGGGTCAGAGTTGCCTCGAAGTGCTTCGGTCCGGTCGCGTCAGCGGTGATGAACGGCAGGCTGATGTTGGACTGCATCATACCGGACAGTTCGATCTTCGCCTTCTCAGCCGCTTCCTTGAGTCTCTGCATAGCCATCTTGTCGTTTGACAGATCTATGCCGTTGTCGGCCTTGAACATATCGACCATCCATCTGATGATCCTGTTATCGAAATCGTCGCCGCCGAGACGGTTGTTGCCGGCTGTCGAAAGAACTTCGACGACACCGTCGCTGATCTCGAGGATCGATACGTCGAACGTACCGCCGCCGAGGTCGTATATGATTATCTTCTGTTCGGAATTCTCTTTGTCGACACCGTAGGCAAGAGCTGCGGCGGTCGGCTCGTTGATTATTCTGAGAACTTCAAGGCCCGCTATCTTGCCGGCGTCCTTAGTCGCCTGCCTCTGCGCATCCGTAAAATACGCCGGGACGGTTATGACGGCCTGCGTGACCGTGGTGCCGAGGTATGCTTCCGCGTCGTCCTTCATCTTCTTAAGGATCATCGCCGAGATCTCCTGAGGCGTGTAAGACTTGCCGTCGATCTCGACCTTGTGGCCGGTACCCATTTCACGCTTGATAGACATGATCGTTCTGTCGGGGTTAGTTATCGCCTGTCTTTTTGCCGCGGAGCCGACGATCCTTTCGCCGTTCTTAGAGAAAGCCACGACGGACGGGGTCGTTCTCATTCCTTCGGGATTCGGTATTACGGTGGGTTCCCCGCCTTCATATACCGCTACGCACGAGTTTGTCGTACCTAAATCTATTCCTATGATCTTTGCCATTTTATTTTCCTCCTGTATATCAGTTCGCTACCTTTACGGTCGCATATCTTATTATTTTATCACCTTTCTTGTATCCCTTCTGGAATACCTCGGCGACGGTGTTTTCGCCGAGATTCTCATCCTCAACGTGCATCATGGCGGAATGCAGATCGGCGTTGAATTCGTCTCCGACTTCACCGAATTGCTCTATCCCCATTTTGCCGAGAGTGTCGTGAAAGTGTTTTATAATGAGTTGAAGTCCGTTTTTACTCTGTTCGTCCGACGCGTAATCCGCTGCGCGCTCGATGTTGTCAAACACCGGCAAAAGCGCTTGTACCGCGTCGGCGTAAGCGTTTGAGTATTTCGCTTCGCTTTCCTTTGCGGTACGTTTTTTATAATTGTCGAACTCCGCGAGCAGTCTCAGATACTTGTCGTTGTTTTCGGCTATCAGAGCGTTTGCTTTTTCAAGCAGTTTGTCGGAATCCTCAAGCTTCGCCTCAAGCTCTTTGACTTTTTTTGAAAGTTTCTTTTTATCCTTTGAATGAAGCTCCTCGCCGGACTCTTCCGGACTCTCCTCCGGCTCCGCCGCGACCGGCTCTTCTATCGGTTCGTTTTCATTCTGCTTTTCGTTATCCATCTCCGTCTCCTTCTTTCTTTTTACCGTCTCCGTCAGTCAATGCGTTAGACGAAAGCAGTTTGCTTATCGTATCTGCGATGTATTCGACGATCTTGACGACCTTCGGATACTCCATCCTGTTCGGTCCCACGACTCCGATCGCGCCGACGACGCTGTCGTTGCGTTTCAGCGGTTTGACGATTATCGAAGAATTGCTCATTACCGGCGTTTCGCTTTCACCGCCGATGTAAACAGAGACCGAATCCCTGTCGGAGCCCTGAACGAGCTCGACAAGGTCTTCCTTTTTCTCAAACAGCGACAGAAGTTCGCGCAGCTTTGAGGTGTCCGAATATTCGGGATATTCGAGCATGTTCTCAACGCCTTCAATATGCACGTCGTCGATGCCGACGTCGCCGATGGTCTCGTATACGCATTTGATCACGTACGGGATCAGAGCTTCGTTTTCACCCATCTCAGACTGCATCTTCATGATCATCGGCAAAGTGATAGAATCGCTGGTCCTGCCGGATATGTTGTTGTTAAGAACGCCGCAGAGCGTGTTGAGCACGTCGTCGGTGACCTTGAACGGCACGCTGACGAACTTTGATTTGACCTGGTTGTCGTCCATGATGAACGAGATAACGAAATTGTTATCATCTATCAGCGAGGTACGGTAAAACTTTACTGACTGGCTCATCTGCCTCGGCTTGACCGCAACGCCGGTGTAGTTCGTTACGGCGGCGGTGAGCTTGCTTGCGGTCTGCAGTATCCTGTCGAGCTCTGTCATCTTAATCTGCTGGAGTTTGTTCAGGATGCTCAGATCGTTTGCCGTCAGCGCGTATTCATTCATAAGACCGTCAACGTAGAATCTGTATCCGAGCGTTGTCGGAACTCGTCCGGCGGACGTGTGCGGATGTTCGAGATATCCGAGCTCTTCAAGCTCCGCCATCTCGTTTCTGATCGTGGCGGACGAGAACCCGATATCTGTCGACGCCGTTAGGTACTTTGAACCGACCGGTTCGCCGAGCTCTATGTGTGCGTCGATGACCGCTTTCAGTATTTGCTTTTTGCGCGGTGACAATTCATCTCCGAAAGACATATTATCTCCCTCCGGTTAGCACTCAATATGACGCAGTGCTAATCTATGATTGTAATGTACCACCAACGGCGCTGAAAATCAAGGAAATTATGTGTAATATTTATGAAATATTTGTAAATCCGAACGGTCGAGTGCCAAATCAGGCTCAAAGATACATGAATGCCAGTATGACTGCGACGATATGGATCACCGCAAAGATCGGCAGCGGTATCATGAACTTCGCATGCTTCGTTTTGTGGCGTATGATGAGCATCGTGATGAACATAGCGGTCGCACCTCCGAACAGACCGAAAAGAAGCAAAGTCTTTTCAGGGACTCTTCTGTTTTTCAGTTTCGCGGCGATTTTGTCGTGTACGGTGATGATGATGGAGATGATAGATATTATCGCCAGATAGCCGAGGATAACGTACAGGATGGGGTTCATGGTATTGTCTCCTTTTAATTTGATTTTTGCTTGACAAAAGTCAGCTGTAATGATATAATATTGAAAAATCCGGCTGTGCCGGAAAATCTCCGGGGGTAGATATGAAACACAGATTTATTGACATGCATTGCGACACGATATCGGAACTTTATCGCAAAAAAATCGAAGGCAAACCGTATTCACTGTTCGAGAACGATCTTGACATAGATATCAAGCGGCTCAGCGCCGGCGGAGCTTATATACAGTGCTTTGCGATGTTCACGTATCTTATGAATGTAGATTCGGCTTACGTGCACGCGAACGCGCTCACGGACCTGTACTATGAGGAACTTGAAAAAAATAAAGAATATATAGCTCCTCTGCTTTGCCGTGACGATATGGAGAAAAACGAAAAGGACGGAAAAATATCGGCTCTGCTGACGCTTGAAGAGGGCGAATGCGTCGAAGGCTCAGCCGAGAAACTGAAGCATTTCTACGACCGCGGCGCGCGTATGATGAATATAACCTGGAACTTCAAAAACAGTCTCGGCCACCCGAATCTGGTAGACGTCAACAACGGCAGCGTCAGCCCCGACACGGTGAACGGTCTGACCGAAAAGGGCAAAGAGATCGTGGAATATATGGTCGAGCTCGGCATGGTTGTCGATACGTCGCACAGCTCCGACAAATCGTTTTACGACGTGGCCGATATCGTCAAAGGTCCTTTCGTGGCGTCTCATTCAAACTGCCGCGAGCTTTGCGGACATACAAGAAACCTGACGGACGATATGATCAGAGTGCTCGCCGAGCACGGCGGCGTCTCCGGTATAAATTACTGCCCCGCTTTCATACGTGAAGACCGCCCGGAAGTCATAACCGCACAAGATCTTGCGGCGCACGTGATGCACTTCATAAAGGTGGGCGGTGAAGACGTCGTTGGTATCGGAACGGATTACGACGGCATAAACTCACGCCGCCTTCAGGTGCGCGATCCGTCGTGTGCTCCGATGCTCTGGGACTGCCTTGTCAGCATGGGACTGAGCGAGGATCAGGCGGACAAAGTGTTTTATAAGAACGTAAAAAGAGTTCTTACTGAAGTC
>JAGDCE010000076.1 GCA_017958705.1 Clostridia bacterium | reverse complement strand
TTCGTACAGCATTATCAGATCCATACCGTCTTTTTCCTCCACGGGATCCGCGGTTTCATCCTCTGTTGTAACGGTTTCGGTCCCGGAAGTGACGGGGGCCGTCGTTTCATCCGTGCCCGCGGTGTCCGTTTCCTTCGGCGTGCATGACGACAGTACCGTAAGCGCCGCGAGTATCACCGAAAGCGCGTATTTTATAATTCTCTTCATTTTATTTTCTCTTTTTCGAAACGAAGATAACGGCGCAAGCCGATACCGCAAGAGCCGCGGCCGCTGCCGCAACTGCGCCGTCAGCAGTTACCGGGTTGACCGGCTTGTCGGGCGCTTCCGTATCCGGCGCGGCGTCCTCTTCAAGCAGCGTGAGTACGAGCTTATCGAATATCGCCTCGGTATTGCCGCTCGACGTGCCGGTCAGCTCAACTTTCACGGTATGGGCGCCGGCGGCGAGTCTGACGTCAGAAAGGCCGATATCGGTCTTCGTCCAGTTGCCGTTGTTGTTGAAATCGATCTCATCGGATACCGCGTTTCCGTCAATATAGATCTTTATCTTCGCCGAGCCCTGATTCGCGACGTAGACGAGTTTTACCGAGTATTTGCCGGACTTTTCGACCGTAAGATCTCCGTTTTCGATATAGTTGCCCGCGGCGTAGAGGTTGGTGTAAAGCGCGCGCGGCACGGGCAGACCGGGATTGGAGTAATCCTCATGCCAGTAGTCGCCTGACGGGGTCCACGTCCTGTCCTCGAACTCAAACGTTATATTGTCCCCTTCTTCGGCTTCTTCAACGAGTGTAAATTCAAGTTTGTCGATGAACGCTTCGTAATTTGTCGCGGTCGTGCCGGTGCATTCCATTTTGACGGAATGGTCGCCGTCGGTGAGCTCAACGGTGCCGAGATCCGCCTGAGCCGCGGTCCAGCCGCCATTGTTGTTGAAGTCGACCGGCGAGCCGATCTTCACGTTGTCCACGTAGAACTGTATCGTCGCCGAGCCCTGGTTCGCGACGTAGATGAGCTTAACGGAGTATTTTCCGGCTTTTGCTATATTTAGGCCGGACGTCTGCACCGCGTTGCCCTGACCGTAGATATTGCAGTAGAGCGATCTTTCCGCCGGGTATGCGTCATGCTGTTCCTTTGACATTTCACCTTTCCAGAAATCTCCCTGAAGTACGGTCCATTCCCTGTCCTCGAATTCGAAGACAGCGTCCGCCGCAGCCGTGACAAGCGTCAGCGCCGCGCATATAAGCGCCGCCGCGATGATGATGGAAATGATCTTTTTCATGTTTTTTTCCTTTCTATCTTTCGACAAATTTGTCGTAAACTTTCAACAACGCTTTGTTCAGCGTTTTGCTTCCTTTTGCGTAATATGAGGACAACGTTTTTTTGTTGCTTGTGAGCATATTGACAAGACTGTCCCGGAACGCTCCGCCCGCCCATCCGTAGAAATAGATCGGGTCATAGATCCTTGAATTGAGGATGATGTTCAGCATCTCGTACGAATGCTCGTCGCGGACGTATTTGCTCGAGAGCGCCCTGTCATAGAACGCCGGCGTGAGCGTCCTGTACGATTCCGCCGCAAGCGCCTCGATGATGAATCCCGTCATCGAAAGCTTGTCTCCCTTCACCGACACCGGGACGGAAAGCAGCGGATAAAACGGATACGCGTACGTACTGTAACGTTCCTGAGCCTTATCGTATTTCGGCTCCGGAAGTATGCCGAAATCAGTATCCTTGTTCGCGCGGGCTTCGAGCACCGCCGCTATGTCCGCGTCGGTGAAAAGCGCCGTACTGTTATAGAATTTGGTCTGTATGGTGTAACCGTACGTATCCGCGTCGGAAACCCCTGGCACGCTGCCGACGTTCCACGTGGCAACCGTTATGTATTTGTCGTTTCCGAGATCTATTATATAGTTCACCACGTTCTGCAGTCTCTCGGTCAGCGTCGCCACGGTATAGTAGTCGTTGCCGTCCTTTACGACCCATTTCTCGCCCGCCGCGACTGTGAACGACCACATCATATCCGGCGGTACGGCAAGGGCGTACGTATCCACGCCGTCGCGGATCGAGTTGCCGTTGTTGTCGTTATAGGCGTTGCAGGATCTGAGAAGGGTGTAAAAGCGGTCGAAAGTCCAGTCCCCCGCCCTGACGGTATCGTACAGCCCGGGCAGACTTACGTCGAGCTTGTTCGCGAGCGTCGTATCGACTACAAGAAGATGCGTGTATATCGCGATCGAAGTCGAGATATCTCCCATCAGGCCGTAAAGCTTGCCGCCGTAAGTAAAATCGTTCACGACGCCCTGATCCCAGTATTTTTTCGACGTGTCGACGTACGGCACCTCGCCGTAATCGTAAAACGCCCCTTCTATCGACAGCGAAAAGAAATCGTCGACCTTCAGCCACATGGCGTTGTACGTGTCGTCGTTCGCTTTGAAGGCGTTTTTCGCGATCATCGGCGCGTTGTCGTCCTTGACCGCGGCGATCTTCACGCCGTAATTATCGAATATAGCCGCGTTACGTCTGAAAACCGAGCTCATCACGATCTCGGACGAATCCTCCTCGGTCTCAACGTCGTACAGGTGCGCAAAGCACGGGAAGTAATGCACGAGGAACGTAAACGTTTCTCCGTCAAATCTTAGCTGCGGCAGATCGGGCGTATATTCCGGATCCGATGTCTCCTCCGGCGCGGTCATATCCGTGGCGGCGGAGTCTGTCTGTTCATTCTCATCGGCGCACGATGTAAAAAGCGGCAGAAGAAGCAGGATGCAAAGAACAAACGTCGTTATCCTTTTCATTTCATCACCTCGATACGAATTTTTCGTATACATTGACAAGCGATTTATTGAGGGCTTTGCTTCCTTTTGCGTAGAACGATGAAAGCGTTTTTTTGTTCGACGTCAGCATATTTGTCAGACTGTCCCTGAACGAGCCGCCCCAGTTGTAGAAGTAAAGCGGATCGTATATTCTTGACCTCAATATGATGTTCAGCATCTCGAACGAATACTCGTCGCGCACGTATTTGGCGGACAGCGCTTTTTCGTAAAACGCGGGGGTCAGCGTCTTATACGACTCGGCGGCGAGCGCTTCGATCACGAATCCCGTCATTGACAGCTTTTCGCCCCTGACTGATACGGGGACGGACAGAAGCGGATAGAACGGGAACGCGTACGTACTGTAGTGATCCTGAGAGTCGTCGTATTTCGGCTCCGGCAGGATGCCGAAGTCGCCGTCCTTGTCGTTTCTCGCCTCAAGCACGACGCCGAGATCCGTATCGGTGAAAAGCGCCGTTCCCTCCGCGAATTTTGTGCGGATCGTATAGTTGTACGTATCGGAAACGCCGGGCACCGCGCCGACGTTCCAGGTGGCGACGGTCGTGTATTTGTCGTTTCCCAGATCGATCACGTCCTCGACTATCTTCTGCAGTCTCTCCGTAAGCGGTGCTACCGTATAATAATCCTCTCCGTCCTTGACGACCCATTTTTCCCCCGCCGCCGCGGTCATAGACCAAAGCATATCCGGCGGTACGGCAAAGGCGAACGTGTCCGTGCCGTCGCGCTTCGAGTCACCGTTTGAGTCCTTATACGCGTTGCAGCTCTTCAGAAGATCATAAAAGCGGTCGAACGTCCACTTTCCCTCGGATACCGTTTTATAAAGCTCCCTGACGTCGACGTCAAGGCTTGACGCGAGCGTGGAATCCACGACGAGCAGATGCGTGAATATCGATACGGACGTTGAGATATCCCCCATGAGCCCGTAGAGCTTTCCGCCGTAAGTGAAGTCGCGCACGACGCCCTGATCCCAGTATTTTTTCGACGT
>JAGDCE010000075.1 GCA_017958705.1 Clostridia bacterium | reverse complement strand
TTCCGAACTGAGCGTAAACGGTTATCGCTTCGCCGGGTTCGTACGTAACGACTTTCGTTTTGAAGCTCTGAGTCGCCTCGTCGAAGTAGGCGTCGAGCATCGTGTACGAGATTATGACCTTGTCGAAGCGGTATTCGCCGGGATTGAGCTTAACGCTGCTGGTCTCGCCGATGAGCCTTACGCCGATCCTGTTGTCGGTGAGCTCTACCGTCGCCGGTACCTTGAAGTAGTTGTTCGGGTCGGTATTCGTGAGTCCTTCGGGCACCGTCAGCGCGTAAGTCGTCGCGGCGGACGATGTGTACCACGCAAGATTCGGGATCTCGTCGGACGTTCCGGCGTAGTAAGGCTCCAGATCGAAGCTGCGGATATCCTCCGAGTCGTAAACGCGCTTGTCGTTGAAATCAAGACCGTATTTGTCAAAAGACATGCCTACGCCGCTGCCCGGATGGAATACGGGATGCTCGTAAGCCCAGCGCTTCGAAGCGTCGGCGTCGGAATCGCGGTCGACTCCGTCACACGGATGAACGTGTCCGAACGCCTTGTTGGTGAAGGAATACGTTTCCTGCGGATCGTAGGTCGCTTTGAGATGACGCGTGATGACGTTGTCGTAGCGGCCGTTCGGATAGCTCGTGGTCTGGTTGTAGACCTTGCCGCAGTTCGGATCCGATAAAGGCCTGTATACGTTCTCGCCCTGCATCTTTATGGCGACGACTTCGCCGTCGGGCACGTTGAACGTGTCGGTCAGCGTGAAGTCATAACGCTGAGTCGCCGTGATGCAGCTGCGCACCTGCCAGAGCAGATAGTAATACTGACCGTTGTCGTCCGCGGGCTTGGTGCCCCAGGAACTCTGCCAGCCGGTATACTGCTTCTGAGGAGCGTATTTTTCCATGCGGGTGATCTTCGCCGTGGTGTCGATATACACGTGGTTGGGCTGGCTCTTCTCAGAGTGCTCCTCACCGTCGCGGTAAATGACGATCTTCGCCTGGAAATCGGCGCTGGGATGGCGGTCCGCGGGCGTTGCGCCGTTCGGATCGTAATCCATGTAATCGTACGTACGCTTTGACGTGCTGTAACCGACGTCAAAGTAACCGTGCTGCGCTGCCGGGCAGGGCAGACGGTTGAACACGACGATCTCCTTGGTGCCGTCGGGCAACTCATCGATTCTGTATACGAATACGTTGTCGTCGGTCAGATTGGGGTCGTCGTAAGCCGGCAGAGAGATATCGAAATAATCCGCGGGTTTCCCGTCCTGACCCTTCAGGATAGTATAGGGAATGTGGATCGATATCTGGTTCTTTTCGAAGTAATCGAACTCGCCGGATATGGAGTAGGTAACGGTGAACTTGAACAGATGGTCCGGATTCGTCGTTTCCGGAGTCCATACGTAATCACCGTTCTCCTGCTCTTCCGCGCCGAGAACGAGCGTCGAAAAGATACCCTCTATCTGCAGAGTGCTGCCGTCTCCTCCTCCGCCTCCGGAGCTGCCTCCGTTGACGGGAAGTTCGGTTTCGCCGCCGTTCCGGGCTTTCTGCCCGAACAAGGCCGCCGTTCCGTCCGTAACGAAGCCCGCCAGCGTCTGCATCGTCAGAGACGACGCGGAGCCGATCAGCATCATTACGGTAAGAACAATTGAGATGAGTCTTTTCATGCCTTAACACCTTTCTTCCAGCATTTCGAGATAAAAAATTACAATATAAAAACCGGGAACTGAGAGCGAGAAGTCTTGCAGCCGAAGAAGACGGACCTGAAAAACCCCGCCTTTGTAACCCGGTGGAAAACAACTGGTATTAACTGTATGTTGAACGTCGTTTTACGTCGTTTGCGGCCTGCTCCGGTACGGCCGGATAACGCCCGTCCGGCAGACTCCGGAACTTTTTCAAAAAAGGGCTCAAAAAAAATACGTTTAGATCAAGCCATCATATAATATATCATAGTGTTTGTTATCTGTCAATAAAGATTTTTTTAATATTTTATATTTATTATATTGGCTGCATCCGTTCCGGTCCGTTCTTTGATCGGTTACATTCATTCCGATGCATTCCGGAGGGCAAAAAACGCGGTTTTTTTGCCGCGTTCGGTGTGTAATTATTTTATAATATGCATAAGTATGCATTTTCCCGACTTGCGTCGAATACATGTAAATTGTTACACACTGAATTGTGAATTTATTTTAAGACACCTCGAGAAAGGCAAAATTTTCCTTTTATAGTCCGAAAAAGCCCCGTGCCGGTGAAAAAACGACGCTTTGGGGCGGGGCAAAATCTGCTTTGTTAACACCAAAGTCATTGAAACGCGGGGAGAAAAATGGTATAATAAACGGCGACGGAAAACGATTAGACGCCGTATGGCGGAAGAGGTTTATATGAGAGGACTGTTTAAAAAAATCATCGCGGCGGCGCTCGCGGCCGCGGCGGCAGCGGCGCTGTGCGCGTGCTTTGACGACGACAAACCCTCGACGGAGGCGGAGGCATCCGGCGCGGGCGGGGATCAGACGACGGTATTCACCGTGCCGATACAGACCGTAACGGACACGAAAAAGCTGTCCTACGGCGCGCTGTTCACGTTCGGGAAGCACGAGCAGGACGGCAACACGGAAAACGGCAAAGAGGACGTCGAGTGGATTGTCGTCGGATTCGAGGACGGCAAGCTTCTCGCGGTAACGCGTTACGCGCTGCTCACAAAAACGATGAGCACCGCAATGTGGGAGGGCACGACTTGGGAGAAATGCAGCCTCAGAAAGACGCTCAACGCGGAGTTCTACGGGCAGACGTTCAGCTCCGAGGAAAAACTGCTCATCGCGGAGACTCAGACCGGGACCGACGACAGAGGCAAACCCTTGACGGACAACGTGTTCCTTCTTAGCCGTGAAGAGTTTGAAAAATATATCGAAGAGGAAGAAAGCTTCATCTTCTGCCCGCCGACCGAGTACGCGAAAAATCAGGGCGCGTACCTGTCGGATGACGGTTACGTGTCCTGGTGGCTGCGCTCGGTGTATGATAAAAACAACCACATGTGCATCGTCCGGCATACCACCGGAAAGATCGGGGGTGATTACCCCTTCAACGGCGGCTGCTGCGTCCGCCCCGCGATCTGGCTGTACTGCGAATAACAGCTGAATTCGCCGCAAAGGCGAATTCAATTTAGCTCGCCGGAGGCGAATTCAGCTGAAGCCGTCAGGCTTCAATTTAGCTGAAAACCGCAGGTTTTCAATTTAGCTGAAGCCGAAAGGCTTCAATTTAGCTGCGAGCGTAAGCGAGCAATTTAGCTTTTTCACATAAAAACAACCCGCAATGACGTCAAATCGCCATTGCGGGTTTATTCTTTGTTACAGCGTCGCCGCCATGACGGCTTTGATCGTGTGCATGCGGTTCTCCGCCTCGTCGAAGACGATCGAGCGGTCGCTTTCGAAGACTTCGTCGGTCACCTCCATGCAGTCGAGGCCGTATTTGCGGTACGTCTCCATGCCGGTCTCCGTCTCCAGATCGTGGAACGACGGCAGACA
>JAGDCE010000074.1 GCA_017958705.1 Clostridia bacterium | reverse complement strand
GTATTCGGATTCAAGGTCGGTGCCGCACATGTAAACCATAAGCGTGACGACGTCCTGACCGTTGCCCTTTATCACGGTGTATTTGTCGCGGGCGCCCTTGGCGACGCTCGTGTTGAGCGAGTTCGTCGTGTTGTTGGAGGACGAATCGGTCCAGCCGGTCGATACGTTGGACGAGGTGAAGCCGGACAAAAGGCTCGTCAGAGCCGAGGGGTCCGAAGGCGTCTGCGCGCCGCCGCCGAATAGACTCCCTATTATACTGGAGAGCCCGCCGCTAGCGGCTGTACCACCTCCGATAAGTGCCACTACCACGGCTATGATTATGCCTATGATCTTGCCTTTACTGCCGGTGGCGCGGGTGCCGCTCTCGGTGCCGCCGGTGGTGCCGGGTCTGCCGGAGTATCCGCCCTGATTTCCGACGGGACCGTTTCCGAGCCCTTCGCCGCGGCGGTAACCGCCGGTACCGGTGCCGGTCACGTTTCTTTGTCTGCCTTTCGGTCTGTTATCTTCTGCCATATATGTGATCCTTTCTGTGATGATTTTTATGATCTTATATATAATTATAACTCATTTTTTTCAATAATGCAAGAGAATTTACGAAAAAACTGCTGTATCAGGGATCAAAAAAGCATCATATAATGATACCGGTGCGGAAAAGCACACGGAAAGGAACTTTGTATATGGCAGTTTTTACAAATCAGGCGGTCCTCACGTACGGTACGACGCAGGTGTTCTCGAACGTGACGACCGGACAGATCCTCGAGAGCCTGACCGTCAGCAAAACGGCGCTGCAGGCCTCGTATACGGCGGGTGAAAAGATCACGTACGTGGTGACGCTTGTCAACAGCGGCGCCGCGGCGCTGACCGGACTGACGCTGACCGACGATCTCGGCGCATACGCGGGAGGCGGCGGAACGCTGTATCCGCTGACGTACGAGGATAATTCGCTGCTCGTGCTCGAAAACGGCGTCGTTCTGAGCGACGTGACCGTGCAGTCCGAGCAGCCGCTGACCGTCACCGACATCGACGTACCGGCAAACGGCGGCACGACGGTCATCTACGCCGCGCAGGTCAACGGTTTCGCGCCGCTCGCCGCGGGCGGCAGTATAACGAATACCGTGCAGCTCACGGGAACTCAGCTCGCGCAGCCGGTCACGGCGGAATGTACGATCAACGTGACGGAAGGTCCGCAGCTCACGGTGGAGAAGAGCCTCGAGCCGCTGGCGGTCGCGCCCGGACAGACGATCACGTACACGATGACGGTGAACAACTACGGCAACGCCGAAGCCGGCGCGGAGGTCAACGCGGTCCTGACGGATAAGGTGACGCCCGTGCTGACCGGATTGGCGGTAACGTATAACGGCGATCCGTGGACCGAGGGAACGGAATATACGTATTCCGGACAGTCGGGTATGTTCACGACGTCGTCCGGCGCGATAACGGTCCCGGCCGCGCAGTTCACGACGGCCGCAGACGGATCCGTGACGGTGACGCCCGGAACGGCGGTGATCACGCTTCAGGGGACGGTCGGCTGAGGCGGCGAAGAAAGCGGAAAAAGCTCCCGTGAAAGGGAGCTTTTTCAGTTAACAGGTAAGAGTGAATAGTGAATAGTTTCGGAGCCCCTGCGGGACGTTCTGTGCGCTACGCGCTTTCGGGGACTCCCCGCCCCCCTGCTACCGCCCCCAAACCCCCGCCTCCCCCCAAATATCATTTGGGGCTTTTGGAAACAGGCCGTCTAGGGAGACGCCCCTTGCGGATCGGTCGCGCCCCCTCAGATCTCTGATCTGCGGGAGGGGAACAGGGGGTTTGGGGGGTGACGAGCATTGCGCCGCCGGGGGCGGATGGAGCAATGCGAGGAAGGCGCAGCGGTCGAAAAAATCGAGCATGGTCACGGTAGTGACGCGATGATTTTTTCGGGTCACCGCAAGCGGGTATGAGGGGTGGGGACCCCCAAAGAATGTCGCGCAAGCGGCTCCTTTTTGTTGCGTTGACGGACGATCCGCCTCGTATTATTACCGATAAAAAAGCCCCGGAGGGATGCTCCGGGGTTTATCCTTATTCCGCCGTGTAGAACGCGGCGACGGCTTTATGCATATTGTAGACGTCGAGCTTGGCGACCACCTCGTACGGTGCGTGCATCGAGATGACGGGCACGCCGACGTCGACGGTGTCGATGTTCTTTTCGGATATGAACTTCGCCACGGTCCCGCCGCCGCCCTGATCGACCTTGCCGAGCTCGCAGGACTGCCATACAACGTTGTTGTCGTCGAATATTTTCCTTATCTTCGCCACGTATTCACCGGAGGCGTCGTTCGTGTCGGATTTGCCGCGTGCGCCGGTGTACTTGCAGAGCGCTATTCCGGAATTGATCAACGCGGAGTTGTTTATCTCGTAAGCTCCGGCGAAATTCGGATCGAACGCCGCCGCGACGTCCGCGGACAGGCATATCGAATTGCTGCGGACGATGCGCTCGTTCTTGCCGAGCGAAGCGGATATGTCGGCGATTATATCGCAGAACGCGCTCGTCTTCATTCCGGTGTTGCCGTTGGAGCCCGTCTCCTCCTTATCGGCGAGTATGCTCATGACGGTCTTCTTCGGGTTTTGCAGGCCGAGTATCGCGGTGATCTCCGGATACGCGCAGACCTTGTCGTCGTGTCCGTACGCGGCGATGAGCGATCTGTCAAGCCCCACGTCGCGCGCCTTGTACGACGGCACCGCGCACAGCTCCGCGGACTGGAAGTCGTATTCGGTCATTCCGTATTTGTCGTTCAGCAGCTTCAGCAGGTTGAGCTTTATCGCCTCGGACGTTTCCGTGTCGAACGGCACGCTGCCGGAGAGCAGGTTGAGCTGTTCGCCGTCTATCGCGTCGCCGACGCTCTTCGCATACTGGTCTCTCGCCAGATGCGGCAGGATATCGTTTACGTAGAACAGCGGATCGTCGTCGTCCTCGCCGAGGATCACGTCGACCTTTTTGCCGTCAGCCAGCGTCACGACGCCGTGTAGCGCGAGCGGTATCGCCGTCCACTGATACTTCTTTATACCGCCGTAGTAATGCGTCTTGATGAACGCCATGCCGCCCGCTTCATATACGGGGTTGGCTTTGATGTCAAGACGCGGAGAATCGATGTGCGCGGCGGTTATCGCCATACCGTTTTCGAGATCTTCCGAACCTATGATGAAGAAATATACGCTTTTGCCGCGGTTGTCATAGTAGAATTTGTCGCCCGGCGCGACCTTCATGCCGAGCTTGTACTCGACGAAGCCCGCTTCCTTCGCCAGCTTTATCGAATACGCCGTCGCGTCGCGCTCGGTCTTCGCGTTATCGAGGAATTTTTTGTATCCCTCGCAGTAATCGAATGCCGCCTCTTTCTCGTCGGGGCATTTTTCAAACGCCGATTTTTTCTTGTATACGAGCTTTTCCTTCAGCAGCTCGCCCGCTGATTTTTCTTTTTCGCTCATGGCAATACCTCTTTCTGTGCTTTTGATCGTATTTTATCACCTGAAAACCCGCATGTCAAGGTATACGGCGAAGTATTTGTTTAATTTTCTTGTTTTAATGAAAAAACGCGGCGTAATATCTTGACAAAACGGCCGTGATGATAAACAAAGCTCCGCGCGCCCGGATGAGCGCGCGGAGCTTTGTTTCATTTCTTTTTCTTCTTCGCCCGCAGTGCGACTATGATCGCCGCGGCGGCCGCCGCGCCCGCGCCCGCGATCACGGCGGGGAGCAGATACGGCGTTTCAGATCTTTCAGTGTTCTTCGCCTCCGTTGTATTGTCCGCGGTCGTTTCCGGCGCGTCCGTCACGGGGGCGGCGCCGGTTGTTTCGTCGGGCGGCGTTTGCAGTCTGCCGTTCGTGTTCATGTCGTATACCGTCAGATATTCGATCAGCGAGCTGCCGTTCGTGAAGAACTCCATTCCGTCGCTCTTCATGTCAGCATAGACGAGGCCAGCGACCGCCGCCTCGCCGCCGTTGCCGTAGACGTCGAAGCAGATGCGGTCGAGCATTATGCGCAGCGTGATCCTGCCGTCGGCGTCCTCCGTCAGCTCCGGCTCGTAGACGCCGAGATACGATCCGTTGCCGCTCTTGTTCTTGTCGACGTACAGCCTGCCCGCCGCGCGGTCGTACCGTATGACGAGCTGCTGCCCGCCGGAGCTTTTGCCGACGCGGACCTTGAAGCCGAATTCCGTCGCGTCACCGGGGACGATCGAGGCGACTATATCGCAGCAGACCGACCTCACGCCGTCAAGGACGTTGCCGGAGTCCGGCGCGACGGTCTTGTTTTCAAGCGAGAACAGCACGTCGCCGCGCTGCGCGTCGACCTCTTCGACCGGGTAAGAGAACAGCTTGATTTCTCCGTTGACCGTGCGCAGACTGTGCTGCACCGGGATCGACTGCGCGGAGTTCCAGTGCTTGTCCTCCCAGTAATGCGACGGGTCGCGCAGCCAGCTTATCGACACGCGCCGCCCCATCGGATCGGCGGAGAACGTCTGCGTCGCGTACGTTTCAGGCGCCGGGTTGCCCGGTCCCTGATCGGCTATGCCGTTCAGGGCGTAAATTTTCTCCGTTTCGGGCACGAACATCACAGTGTCGTCGCCAGTTTTTTCCATGCGGCCTATGATGTAGAATATGCCGCCGCCGGTGTAGACCCATTTTACGTTGTTTTCGTCACCGTCGACCGGGAGCGGATAGAGGTCGGGACACTCGGAATCGAAGTGTTTGCCGTCGACGCCGACGGGTCTGCCGCAGCTCTTCCAGTTTTTCAGATCGTGCGAGGTGAAGATATTCAGCTCGCCGACTGTCACCATTACCCAGATGCCGCCGCCGTCCATCGTTTTGTCTTCATACCAAAAGACTCTCGGGTCGCGCAGACCGCCGCCGTACATGTTATCCGGGTTTTTCACCACGGGGTTGCCCTCGTATTTGATGAACGTCCTGCCGCCGTCTTTTGAATACGCCATGCTCTCCTTGGCATAGCCGGACCGCGTGTCGCCGCCGACGCTCGCGTAGAAGAGCACCATGCGCGAACCGGGCGGCGTCGATCCGTCAAAAAGTCCGGACGTGTTGTCCGCGTCGATCACGGCGGAGCCGGACCACGCCATGCCGAGCCCGTCCGGCAGCACCGCGAGCGGCAGCTCCACCCAATGGAGAAGATCTTTTGACACGGCGTGTCCCCAGCTCGTCGTGCCGGTCAGTCCTTCCACGCCGGTGTCGAACGGTCTGTTGCACTGGAAGAACAGGTGATATTCGCCGGTGGCGGAGTTGTAGACGAGGCCGTTCGGGTCGTTCATCTGATACGAATACGGCGTGAAATGATACTGCGGACGCGTTTTTTCTTTATAAAGCGTCTGTTCGTCCGGCTCGCGCACGACGTTCACGGTGTAGAACGCCGACACGCCGCTCGATCTGCCCGTCAGCGTTATCGTGACGACGTTGTTCCCCTGATTGAGCGCCACCTTTTTGATCGCGCCCGCTTTGTACGAAGCGCCGTTCACGGCCGCTTTGTATTTATCGGTATCGTACGAGAGAGAAAACGACACGCTTTTCGTCGAATACGGCACGTAAGACCAGTACGTGCGGTCGTCGGGCGAAAAATCCGAATCGAGTTCGCCGCCGGTCATTGCAAGACCGTCGAGCGTCGGATCTTTTTCGACTTTTCCCGTGATCGTAAGTTTGACGTTTTCGTATTTGCCGTCGTCGTTCGTCATCATGCCGATATGACCTCCTTCAAAATCCGGATGAGTTTTGCAGAGTACCAGTTCACCGTCGACGTAATATTCGAAATTTTCTTTTGATATGCGCACGATCTTCAGCTCGTACGTGTTTTTCTTTACCTTCATGTTCCCGACGTCGATGCCGCTTTCGGGATATCCGTTCGTCTGATCGAAACGGATATAACGGTTGCTTGCTGTCATTATGCCGAAATCGTAGAAGCGCTCGGTCGGGACGTCGGGGTTTTTGAGCCCGAAGATGATCGACGCGTTGAAGTCGGGATTTCCGGTATAAGAGGATACCGTGGCCCCGTACGTGAAAAGATCGTCCGCGGATACTGTTTCATCCGAGATCGCGAAGGTATCGCCCCTGCCGCCGCTTTTGCCGACGAACGAGCCGCCCTCGTATTTCCACGTGCCGGTAAGCCCGTAAAACCCGTCCGCGGCGGCGCACGGAGATACGGTCGAACCGGTGAAGAGCAGAGCCGAGATCAGAGATACGTATTTGATTGCGCGTTTCATGGTTTTCTCCTCACTTTAAACGGGCTTTTGCGGCGGAAAGTCCCAAAAGCCGTTTTTTTTGTCATCTTAGCGCCGGATTTCGCACCGTTGCGCCGCGGCCGTGCTTCCGTGATAACGCCCCGGCTGTCCTTTTAAGCCGTCTCACGTCAGGTATAAACCGTCCCGGGAACAGCTTTTTGAAGATCCGGCTGTGAAAATTTTATCGGCGGAACCGGTAAGAAAACGGCGGGCGGAACATCGTCCCGCCCGCCGTGGTGACCCATCGGAGATTCGAACTCCGTACACCTTGATTAAAAGTCAAGTGCTCTACCGTCTGAGCTAATGAGTCACGTTTATGTGCGCTTCTTATCAAAGCCTGTGTATTCTACCACAAAAGAACGGATTTGTCAAGGGGTTTTACGAATATTTATACTATTATTTCCGTATGGCGACTCCGTATTTGCGGCACGGGAGAAAAAGCGCGGGGCGCGGGACGGCGGTGCGGCGGGACGTTTTCACGCCCCGCCCGCCTTTTTCTTTTTTGCGCGAAGCACGAAAAATATGACCGTGCAGACGATGAAAAGCACTATCGCGGCGCAGAAAACGTAAAGATTTGCACGAAGCATCTTCATCGCCGCCTCGAGTTCCCCGTCCGCCTCGGTTTCGGGCGCGGCTTCCGTCATTTCCTCCGTCGTTTCGGTATCCGTCTGTTCCGTGCCGGACCCGGCAAGCGCCGTCAAAGACGGGGCGGTGATCAGAAAGAATATGCAGACGGTCACGCTCAGTATACGGAACAGGGCGTTTCTTTGTTTCATTTTTTTACCTCAGAACATCATGCGTTCCATATATTCGGCGGCGAAAACGGGGTTCGACGCGAGCTCCACGAGCTTTATTTTCTCAGCCGCTTCCCCGTATTTTCGCCTCTGCGGCAGACTGAGAAGCAGCAGTGACGCGCCGGTCAGCGCGGCGTTGCCGAGCACGCGCACGCGCGGCACGAGCTCGGATGGGATAAGCCCGATCCTGCCGGCGTTTTTCACGTCGAGGTAACTGCCGAAGCCTCCGGCGATGTACAGCGCGTCGACGCTATCGCAGCCGATCCCGGCGGTGTGGAGCAGGGTCCTTATGCCGGCGTGTATCGCGCTTTTCGCAAGCTGCGCCGCGCGCACGTCGTTCTGCGTTATGACGACGGGTCCCGCTACCTGGACGGGATCGTCTTCAATGTAGCCGGTCTCGTCTATCGCGCCGGTCTCGCAGAGCGCAGAAAGCGCGTCAACAAGGCCGCTGCCGCAGATGCCTGTCGGAGGGACGTCTCCTATAACGTGGATGCCGAGCGCGCCGTCGGGCAGAAGCCTGACGCGGTCTATCGCTCCGGTCGTGCCACCCATGCCCATGCTGATGCCCGCGCCCTCGAACGCGGGACCCGCGGCGGTGGAGCAGGCGTAGACTTCGCCGCCGTATTTGAGAACGGTCTCGCCGTTGGTGCCGATGTCGGTCAGCAGAAACACGCCGTCGTTATCTATCATTTCCGACGCCGCGACCGCGGTCACGGTGTCCGCGCCGACGAATGCCGACACGCACGGCGGCAGATAAACGGGGGCGTCCGGCAAAAGCGCGTCAAGTCCGATCGAGGCGGCGCTTACCGTCTCACCGAACAGTCTCCTCGCCGCAAACGGCGCGTGAGTCAGCGGCTCCGTGTCGGTCAGCGTCAGAAAATGAAGCATCACCGTGTTTCCGGTGATGACGACGCCGTCGATCTGCCGGACGTCCGCGCCGGCCTGCGCCGCCATATCGCACAGCAGTTCGCAGACCGCGCCGCGCACCGCGGCGGCGAGCGCCGCGGCATGGCCCGCAAGCGCCGCTTCCATCCGCGTCACAACGTCCGCGCCGAAGCTGCGCTGGGGATTGAGCGTGCTTTTTTCCGCCGCCTGCGTGCCGTCTTTACGGTAAAGACGCGCGGCTATCGTGGTGGTGCCGACGTCGACCGCCGCCCCGTACGAAGAAAACGCCGGCGCGTGCTCGTGCGCGGGAAGCTCGCCGTCGGTCCGTATCTGACCGTCAGACGGTTTGCCGGCCGTGACCGTGCAGTCGCCGTAAGCGCGGACGCGGCAAAGCAGACGGACTCCGCGCCGCAGTTCGTCCCCGGTGAGGACGGCGCGCTCGCGCTCCGTCGGCTCGGATACGTTCCCGGCAACGGTCCCGCGGCATTTGCCGCATTTGCCATGGCCGCCGCAGATCAGCGCGGCGCCGGCTTTTTCCGCGGCGAAATCGCCGAGACAGATCCCCGGCTCCGCTTCGTATCTTTTTCCGTTTAAGATTATTGTGATCATTTCATTCACAGGTCAAACAGCACGGCGCCGAAATACGTGACCGTGTTCTGTCCGTTGATGTATTTCATCCCCGCCGCGGGCGCGAGCTTCGAAACGTTGACCCCGTACGTCTCAAGCGACGTCGTCATCAGGTCGGGGTGGCGGCAGGGCTCGCCGGTCCTTTTCGCGCAGACTTCGCATACTGTGCAGCCGCCCGCGCCGAGACAGATATAGCGGCTGAACGGCTCGTCTTTGCATAACACGCGCATCCGGTTTATTATACCGGCGAAGCGCTTCGCCGCGTCCGCCATGCCCTCGAAATCATAGCTGTCCTCGAGCTCGCCGACGAGCTGATAAACGAGCATGAATTCGTACGAGCGCAGCTGCTCAATAAGCTCGATTATGCCGCCGGCGTCCGGCGGACACGCCCAGTTCTTTCCGTAATTGCCGCATACGTTCTGCTCGCAGAGCCGGCGGAAAGATTCGTCCGTCTCGACCGCCGTCACCGGGATGACCGACGCGCGGTACGCGCCGAGACCTAGCACAAGGTCTTCAAGCGATTTGAAAAATACGCTGTTATCCATAAATCACTCTACCATTATGAAGGCTCCGGCGGCCGCTTCCAACTCAAGCGTGAAAACGCCGTTATTTGCCTTCAGTTGTGTTTTTTCTCCGCCGACGTACGCGGTAACGCTGTCCCGGCCGTCAAGGCGGAAGCTCACCGTCGCCTTCGTCGGCTTTTTGAGATCGTTCATGTTGACGACCGTGAACGCGCGGCCGTCGCCGTCTTTTTCTTCAAAACATCCGAAGAGCAGAGGGCTCTCGGACCGTATGTCGCTCAAAACGCCGAAATCGCCGTACTGATTGTCAAACTGCGCGTATTTGAATTTCGTATTCTCGCAGTTTACGGTGAAGGCGCCGACGTTTTCGTATCTGACGTAGTCGTCGGACAGAGAAAGTATCTCAAAATCGGCCTTCTGCGCGGCGTAGTAGATATCCGTCGGCTGATCTTCCAGCACGAACGCGTCGTAGCCGCCCCAGCAGTAAACGAAATGGATGAAGGTCTTAACGCCGAAGGAAAGCCCTATGTACATCTGCCAGACTATGTCGTTGTAATCGGGCGTCCATTTGCCGCCGTCGTAGTCGGTCGACTGGATGTACAGCCAGAAATCGCGGTCGTACTTGCGGCAAGCCGAGGCGAAAATTTCCATGTTCTGCAGATATCCCGCGTACATCGTCTTGCTCTTGCCGTTCGAGCGGTACGGATAGATATCGACGCACATATATCCGCCGGGTATCTTTTCCGCGTACGATTCGACGTATTTTTTGTAAAGATCCGGGTCCTCGTCGTAATAGGCTATCTGCGCCGCCGACGCGCCGTATTTGAGCTGCGCGGCGTTCGCGTACATCGGCAGCAGATTGTAGTAGCAGAGCTTGCCCGGAAGGACGCTTTCGTAGTATCTCGTCAGATCGGCCATGCTGTCGTATTTGTCCGTGCCCGGCTCATCGTAGATGATGTTGCCGCAGTACGAATCGTAATCGTAATATTCATAGCAGGACGAGGGTATCGCATCGGGGTTTGACGCTTTGAATTTTGACGGCGAATAATTGTAGCGCAGGACGCTTACGCCGTATTTGCGTGCGCTGTTCAGCACGGTGCCGAGCGTTTCACGTCGTTCGATGCTCCCGAGGTCGACGAGAAGAGAAATACCGCAGTCGGACAGCTTTTTTATCGTGCCGTCCGTCACGGCGAACGGGAAATTCGCCCACGCGCCGATCACGATGCCGTCGTTTTCTTTTATTGCGGACGGCAGTACCGGCTGACCGAGCATCGCCTTGATCAGCCGCGTCACGACCGACGCAAATTCGGCGCCGCTGACGGTATTGCCGGTTATATCGGAGATAATGCCGCTGCTGACGGCGAGGTTGACGCCGTCGGATCTGCCGTTTATCCGCCTGTCGGGATCGGTGTAGACGCCGACGCCGAGAGAGAGAAGATACGATGCGATCATCTCCGCCGCGTCCTCCGCGGTGAAGGCTCCGTCTTTGACGGTCAGATCAAGCGAATCTCCGCGGCAGACGAGCGTCCGCCTGAGTATCTTTGCCGCGTCAACCGCCGACAGCGCGCCGGACGACAGCTCGGCTTCGGTCATTACGCCGCGCACGAGCACGAAATCCGCGTCCGTTTCCGCGGCCTTGTCGGGATATATCAAAGTATATTCGCCCGCCTTCTCCGCCATGTAAGTGACGAATCCGACGGAATTGACGTATGAAACGGGCACCGGAACCGTATTTCCGCCGTCTGTGTAAGCGACGAGAGGCGTGACGCCGTCCTTTATCTGTGCCGCGGCGTCCGCCTTCATCAGGAAATCGGATGAATCGTATCCCGCGGAAAGAGTGCCGCCTGGGATAAGAGCTTTGGCGAAATCCTTTGCAAAGCTGACGGCCTCCGAAAAATCGGGCTCCTTCGCGGTGTCGAGGAACGCCTGAGCGTCCTCTTTCGTTTTGAAAAATCCGACGCGGTCGAGATATATCACGGCGCCCTTGTCGAGCTCGCCGCCGTTTATCGGGTCTATGCGGAACGCTGTTATCGTACCTTCCCAGAAATTGTTGCCGCGCATGTCCTTTATGTCGTTCGTCCATACGCCCCGGGTGTTGACGTTTATCCATGTGAGGCCGTCGTCGCTGAACTGCGGATGATCCGTCGAGGCGACGAAGTACACGCCCTGGCTCAGATGAGTTTTCGCGCTGTAGCGGTAGGCGACGAACGGATATTCATCCGCGCTGAACTGCTCGTCTTCTGTAAAGGTGCAGTAGATCATCGGGTCGTGGTTCGTCGGCACCATTTTGAGTACGTTGAACTCGCGCGACACGTCGGCGCCCTGCACGGTCCACACGGATTTTTTGTCCGAGTCGGCGAAAATATAGGCGTGAGTATTGTCGTACGGCAACTCGACCGGCGCTTCGGTGACGGGTTCGGTCTCCGTATCGGCCGCGGTCGTCGCGTCAGGCTCCGTGACGCTTTGCTGTGTCGTACCGGGCTCGGTCGCGGGGACCGTCGTCACGTCGCCTCCGCCCGTGCAGGCGGGAAAGAGCATGGATACGCACAGCAAGACCGCGAATAGCGGTTTGAAAAACGGGCTCTTTTTCATGTCGGACGTTCCTTTTGCCTCAGACCATTTCGGCGCAGAACGCGGCCGCGGCATCCGCTGCGGACGCGGCGTCGGGCGTGTATTTGTCCGCGCCGATCTTCTCGCAGAACGCCTCGTCAACCGGCGCGCCGCCGATCATTATTTTGACTTTATCGCGTATGCCGGCTTCCTTCGCTTTTTCAACGACGTCCGCCATGACGCCCATCGTGGTGGTAAGCAGAGCCGAGCAGCAAATGATCTGGCAGTTCTGATCTATCGCCGTCTGAATGAACGTCTCGGGCGCCACGTCGGTGCCGAGGTCTATGACCTCGAGTCCCTTGCCTTCAAGCATCATTTTGACGAGGTTCTTGCCGATGTCGTGCAGGTCGCCCTGAACGGTGCCGATGCAGACTCTGCCGGCGGCTTTGACACCCGCCTTTTCAAGATAGGGCTTGAGCACCTGCGCGCCCATGTTCATCGCTCTTGCGGCGACGAGCACTTCCGGCACGTAGACCTCGTTGTTTTTGAATTTCTCACCTATGACGCTCATTCCGGGAAGAAGACCTTCTCTCAGAACTGTCTCCGGAGCCATGCCGGAATCGACCGCCTGCTGAACGAGCTCTTTTACGACTTTAGCCTTACCATGCTGCAGATTTTCGGAAATTTCTTCTAAAATATCCATAATATCTCTCCTTGATATTTTTTGTAACTTGTTTATTTGCGCCGCGCGGATCAGGGGTCCCGCATCCCTCTCCGCGGTTCACAGCAGTTTCTTTATCTCTTTTATATATTCCGCATCCGAGCCGCAGCAGCCGCCGATGTATGAAACGAACTGCAGCGCCGGTTTTATATCCTCCGCGAACTGCTGCGCGGTGTACGCCGCGGCGGTCGATCCGTCCGCCGCAAGGATCGGTTTTCCGGCGTTCGGCTTGAACAGCAGCGGCAGATCGGTCTTTTCGGAGAATTCCTTTATAATAGGCAGAGCCAGATCCGGACCGAGCGAGCAGTTGAGCCCTATCGCGGTGATGCCGAGCGGGACGAGCGTGTCGATCGTGTCCTGCACGGAGTTTCCGAACATCGTTTTGCCGTTTTTCTCGAAGGTCATCGAGCACATCACGGGCAGGCCGTATTTCAGCGCCTCGACCGTCGCGACGCGCATCATCTCAAGATCCATGAACGTCTGGACGAGTATCATATCCACTCCCGCGGAGACGCCCGCGTCGAGCATCTCGTCGTATATCGCGGCGCATTCCTCCTCCTCCATATCGCCGTACGGCTCGAGCAGCTGCGTGAGCGGGCCGAGCGACAGGCAAAGCTTGACGCCCGTGCCGTCGAGGACCTTTTTCGCCGCCTTCACGGCGCCGGTCACGACCTCCT
>JAGDCE010000073.1 GCA_017958705.1 Clostridia bacterium | reverse complement strand
AATGCAGAAGAACATCGCCTCGTACCTTGACATCACGCCGGAATATCTCTGCAATGTATTCAAAAAGACCGACGGGCGCTCCGTCATCCGCTTCATAAACGAACTGAAGCTCGAAAACGTGCGGAACCTGATGGAAACGCGCAACATACCGCTGTGGCAGGCGGCGGCGCAGTACGGATTCTCCGATCCGAACTACGTGAGCAAGCTTTACAAGAAGTATTACAACGAGAATATCACGCATCACAAAAGAAAAATGACCTGAATCGGCACGTTTTTGCCGTTTTGTATTGACAAATACGAACAAACGGTTTAAAATATACGCGGGCATCCGTGTAATATCCGTATCAAATCACAGATAAGACGCAAAAGGAGAAGAAAATGGGAATACTGTCTAAACTGTTCGGCGGTAACAAGGACGCCGAGAACAAAGCGATGGAACTGCTGAAAGCCCTGGCGGACGCCAAGGCCGAGGAGAAGAAGAAAGCTCCCGAGCAGAAACAGGAAGAGGCGCCGAAGCCGCAGCAGGCCGCCGCGCCCGAGCCCGAAGAGGATCCCGGTCCCTCCGGTTTTTCGTGGGGCGAGAGGATGCCCGCCGAGGAGAACCAGTACAACTACAAGGGCACCTGGCAGGAATATTTCGAACATATCTTCCGCGACGATTTCCCGCAGTATCAGTACAGCGCGGACTACCGTCCGGGCGGCAAGCGCGTCGTTTACACGCTCAGCAGCGGCGGCGCGACGGTCTGCATAGTGGAAGTCATGCACGCGGGAAGCGACTCGAAGAAGCTGCGTGAGAGATGCCGCAATAACGGCGTCCCGTACACTCGCTTCTATCACAATTACGACGGCTGGTGGAACACCCGCGAATACGTGGTGACGCGTATCAAACAGGCCATCGGCTGACAAAATCAGCAAAAAAAGCAGAAAGAGGATGCCCTGTGCGCCTGCGGCGGACCCGGCACGGACTTTTGCAGCGCTTCGCAGGCAGCCTGTCCGTGTACGGCCCGGTACATCCCGTAATTTTACGGGCTTTAACGTCTCCTCTTTCTGCTTTTTTGATTTGCAAAAAGGAAACCTTTCATGTCCCTGCTTGACAAGCTGAGTGATCCGCTCGTATGGGAGCGGTTCTGTGAATACAAGACGTCGCTTGCCGCGCCGAAAGCGGCGGCGAAGGAGCTGCGCGCGTTCATAGATGAGAAAGCGTATCTGCCGGTGTGCGAAACGATCCGCTCCGGCGATGTTTTTCCGCTGCCGAAAAAATCGGTGATAAGCAAGCTCGGATCGGACAAGAAGCGCACAGTATATACCTATCCGTACGCCGAGAACATGACGCTGAAGCTGCTGACGTATCTGCTGCTCCGCAAATACGACGGGCTGTTCTCCGGAGGGCTTTATTCGTTCCGCCCGGGCAGGACGGCGAAGGACGCCGTGCGGCGGCTGATCAGGACGACGCGCCCCGGGATGTATCACTACAAAGTCGACATCCACGATTATTTCAATTCCGTGCCGGTAGAGGCTTTTCTGCCGAAGCTCTGCGCGGCGACGGAAGACGATCCGGCGCTTTACGCGTTTCTGTCTTCCCTGCTCCGCGAGCCGCGCGTGACGGACAAGGGCGCGGTGATAACCGAGCGCAAGGGCATAATGGCAGGCACGCCGCTCGCCTCGTTTTACGCGAACCTGTATCTGTGCGACCTCGACCGTCACTTCGAGGACGCGGGCGTGCCGTACGCGCGGTATTCGGACGATATAATAGTGTTCGACGACGACAGCGAAAGCGTCGCGCGCCACGCGGAATACATAAAAGCGTATCTGCAGGAGCGCGGGCTGACGGTCAACCCGAAAAAAGAAAGCTTCGGCGCGCCGGAGGACGGGTTCACGTTCCTCGGCTTCATCTGCCGAGGCGGCGTCGTTGACATAGCGCCGGCGACGGTGACGAAGCTGAAGCAGAAGATGCGGCGCAAGACGCGCGCGCTGCAGCGCTGGCGCAAGCGCAGCGACTCTGACCCGGAGCGCGCGGCGGCTTCGTTCATCCGCGTTTTCAACCGGAAGCTGCTCGACGATCCGCAGGACAACGAACTGACGTGGAGCTGCTGGTTCTTCTCCGTGATAAACACGACGAAGAGCCTGCATGAGATAGACGTCTACGCACAGGAATGCATCAGATATCTGATCTCGGACAGCCGCGGAAAATCGCGTTTCCGCGTCAAATACGGCGACATGAAAGCGCTCGGATACAAAAACCTCGTGCACGAATACTACGAATATGAAAAAAACGCCGCGGAAAAACAGAGCGGCAGTAATATAAAGGACGGATCGGAAAATGAGATCATTTGACGGAAAAGAACTGTATACTTACCTCTGGGACGACGTCGACTCGCCGCGCGGCGTGGTACAGCTCTGTCACGGGATGTGCGAGCATCTGGGCAGATACGACGACTTCGCAAAATATCTGAACAGAAACGGTTTCATCGTCTTCGGCGACGATCACAGAAGCTACGGCAGAACGGACAACAACTCCGGATACTGCGACGGCGAATACGTCGGCGACACGGTGAAAGATCTCGTTTTCATAAACGACTATCTGAAAAAGGAATACGGTCTGCCCGTCGTCTTTTTCGGTCACAGCTACGGCAGCGTGCTCGGGCAGAGGTTCGTCCAGCTCGACACGGGCATAAAATGCGCGGTGCTGACCGGCACGCTTACTGTGCCGCACGCGCTGTGCCGGCTCGGCCAGGGAGTCATGGCGCCGATAAAAGCCGTGGCGCCGCACGCCGGAGTGCCGCTGTCAAGCGCTAAATTCGAGGACGAGGCGAAGGCACCCGGATCTTTTCTGACGAAAGACACGGAAATCCGCCGTAAGTACGATGAAGACCCGCTCTGCGGCGGAAAATCGTCTTTGAAATACTACTACGGTTTTATGAAGCTCATGGGCGACGCGTCGAAAAAAGCGAACCTGCAGGCGATCCCGGACGATCTGCCCGTCGGCATATTCAGCGGAGCCGAAGACAGCATCGGCAAATTCGGCAAAGGCCCGACGACGCTGTACAACACTTACAGAAAATACGGCAAAAACGCGTATCTGAAGCTTTACGAAAACGACCGCCACGAGATCCTGAACGAAACCGACCGCGACGTCGTTTACGCCGATATCCTTGAATTCATCAGCGAACATATATAACAGTCAACGTCAAAAAAACAGGCCGCGGCCTGTTTTTTGTTTTTTTCAGCTCACCGGCACTGTTTCGAGGACGCTTTGATGAACGATCCGAAAAGCGCGTCGGAGCAGGGGTCGGTGGAATGCGTGAATTCGGGGTGCCACTGAACGAGCGTGATATAGCGGTCGCCGGTGCTCTCGAGCGCCTCTATCACGCCGTCTTCGGCTCTCGCGCTGATAACGAGCCCCGGCGCTGGATCCTTCACCGCCTGGTGATGGAACGAATTCGTCCTGACCTTGTCTCCGATCAGCGCGTGAAGCCGCGTGCCGGGTACGACGAAGACGTCGTGCGTCGGCTCCGTCGCCGGCGCGTT
>JAGDCE010000072.1 GCA_017958705.1 Clostridia bacterium | reverse complement strand
TTTACAACTGGGTGCGCGATCACGTCGATCTGCCCGCGAAACCGAGACATATCGAATTCGCGCGGCTCAACGTCACGCATACTGTGATGAGCAAGCGTTTCCTGCGTCATCTCGTCGAGACCGGTCTCGTCGACGGCTGGGACGACCCGCGCATGCCCACGCTGTGCGGTCTGCGCCGCCGCGGTTTCACCGCCGCGTCGATCCTCGATTTCATCGGGCGTGTCGGCGTCGCGAAATCGAACAGCCTCGTCGATATCGGTCTGCTCGAGCACTGCGTGCGCGAGGAGCTGAACAATACCGCGGAGCGCCGTATCGCCGTTCTCGATCCGGTAAAGGTCGTGATTGACAATTACCCGGACGGCAAAGTCGAGTATTTCGATCTGCCGAACAACCCTAACGACCCGGACGCCGGCACGAGGAAAGTGCCGTTCTCAAAGGTGCTTTATATCGAGCGCGACGATGTCGCCAAGGATCCGCCTCCCAAATTCCACCGCATGAAGCCGGACGGCGAGGTCAGACTCATGGGAGCTTATATCGTGAAATGCGTCGACATCATAACGGACGACGACGGCAACGTCACCGAAGTTCACTGCACCGCGGACCTGCAGACCGGCAACGGCATGCCCGCCGACGGCAGAAAGATCAAAGGCACGATCCACTGGGTATCCGCCGGTCATTGCGTGACCGCGGACGCCGCCCTGTTCGACAGACTTTTCACGTACGCGAACATGAACGAGATCGATTCTTCCGAATACGATAAATATCTCAATCCCGAATCAAAGAAGACCGTCTGCGGCATAAAGCTCGAGCCCGCGATGAAAGACGCGGCGCCGGGGCAGAGGTTCCAGTTCGTCCGCCTCGGATATTTCACCATGGACAGCAGAAACAACGGAGTTTATAACCGCATAGTCACGCTCAAAGACAGCTTCAAAATCTGAAAAGGTATTGACAAAACACGAAAAAAAGTGTATTATTGAAACAGAAATAAAAATAAACGAAAGGTGTTACTATGAAAAAACTGATTTCGATCCTCATAGCTTCCGCAATGGTCCTGTCCATGGCGGTTATCTGCGCGGCAGAAGACGAACCGGAAGCGTTCGCGACAGTTGAAGCGCTTCAGTTCGACATTGAGCCCGAGATCGACGGCAAAGTAAACGTCGACGAATGGGGCCAGCCGTCGGTAGCGCATATCAAATACCCCGAAAACCCGCAGACTGACGTCAGCAAGGACGATCAGACCGACGTGGAGTTCACCATCTGGTTCCGCTATACGTACGACGGCCTTTACATAGCCGCTCAGACTCCCGACAGCAGCCCCTGCAACGATAACGTTGACGGCGCTCAGATCTGGAACGGCGACTGCCTGCAGATGAGACTTGACCCGTACGGCTGCACCGAAGACCAGGGCCTGTTCGCATCCGCGGCGCGCGACGCCAACTATTCCGATGAATATCAGGAATTCGCGTTCGCGTACAGCCCCGATGACGGCGAGTGCTATTCCTACTGCTGGCACGGCATCATGTCCGGCCTCGCCCTGCAGAGCGAGGGCGGCAAATACGGCGCCTCCAACGACGGCACGACGACCACTTACGAGCTCTTCATCCCGTGGGATGAGCTGCTTGAAGACGCCCCGCACGCCGGCAACAGCTACGGCATAGCCGCCGCGCTGCTCACCGCGACCCAGGGCGAGAACGACAACAAGTGGCAGAACTGGCTCGAATGGGGCTCCGGCGTCATCAACAACAGAGACGACAACATCTGCGGTACCAACCGCCTGATCCTCTCGACCTCCACCGTGTTCGGCGGAGCGACGCTCACCGACCCCAACCCCGCCGGCGAGACGACCACGAGAGCTCCGATCCCGGAAGCCGAGGGCGAATACGTTCCCGTAGACTTCACGAAGCTTTCCTCTCCGCATGACATCCATTTCTCGCAAAACGACGACGGCAGCGTCACCTTCACGTTCGACGACAGCAACGACCCGTACATTTCTTTGAACGTCTCGTCCCAGATCAAGATCAAGGCCGAGGATTACCCCTACTTCGCTATGGTCTTAACGACCAATTACGGCTACGCGATAGGCGAGATATTCTACTGTTGCTCCGACGGCGTCAGCGATTTCACCGGCGGATACAGCCGTCAGTTCGAATACTATGAGGCGGAAGGCAAGCAGGTCGCCACGGTCGATCTCGAAGACGCGAACGGCTACGAGGGCTACGTCCTCAAGCTGCGTTTCGACGCGCTCGACGGCGGTACGTCCGATCCCGACGAGACCGAGATCACCGTTTACAAAGCGGGCTTCTTCAAGTCCTATGACGACGCGGTCCTGTTCCGCGTGAACGGAGAGGCCGAGCCGAATCTCGATCCCGATTACCTCGCCGAAGTCGTCGATACTCCCGCGACCGATACCGATAAACAGACCGATCCGGTAACGACCGAAGCTGAAGCCACGACCGCGGCCGACGTCACCGAAGCCGAGCCCGCCACGACGGACGGCACCACGACCGCTCCCGAAAAGACGACCGAGAAAAAGAACAACACCTGGATCATATATGCGGCGATAGGCGTAGCGGTAGCTGCCGCGGCCGCCGTTGCGGTGATACTGATCTCCAAAAAGAAGAAGAAATGATGAAAAAAAGAATTGCGGACCGCGGTCCGCAATTCTTTTTTTAATTCACTTCAAATTCGAATTTGTATCTTTCGTCGTCGCTTCGCTCGGATACCCACAGGAAGAATTTTCCGGGCTCGACCGTCTGTTTCATATCAACGCCGGTGAAAGCGAGGCGTGACGCCGGAAGCGGGATCTTCACGCGCTTGCTCTCGCCCGGGCGCAGGAACACTTTTTCAAAAGCTTTGAGCTCTTTAACGGGGCGGACGCGCGAGCCGACAAGATCGCGCACGTAAATCTGCACCACGTCGGCGCCGGCGTACGAGCCGACGTTCCTGACGGTCAGCGACACGTCGATGCAGCCGTCCGCGCTCATGGAATCCGACGAGATACTGATATCCGAGAATTCAAAGTTCGTGTACGATCCGCCGTAACCGAACGGATACAGCGGCTCGATCTGACAGTCGCGGTATTTCGACTCGAAGACCCAGTTGCCGAGCGCCGGTCTGCCGGTCGAGGTGTGGTTGTAATATACCGGTATCTGTCCTGCGCGGTACGGGAACGACGCGGTCAGACGGCCGGACGGGCAGACTCTGCCGGTCAGCAGATCCGCGACGGAGTTTCCCGCTTCCGTGCCGGGCTGCCAGATCATCATCAGAGCGTTCACCTTGTCTTTTATCCCGGTAAGCACGAGCGGCCTGCCGGATGACACGAGACAGACGACGGGTTTTCCGGTCGCGCACAGCGCGAGCACGAGTTTTTCCTGAAGCCCGGGCAGACCGAGTTCGGAGCGGCTCGCCGCCTCGCCGGACATGAACGCGGTTTCTCCTACGCAGGCGACGATCACGTCGTATCCTTTGGCGGCCTGCGCCGCCTTTTCTATGTTTTCCTCCGTCACGCCATCGAATCTGTCGCAGGGCAGCACGTCGACGCGCGCGCCTGGCAGCGCGGCGGTAAGACCGTCTTTTATCGAGACAGTATAAGCGCTGTCACTGCTGCACGACCAGCCGCCGAGCAGGTGATGTTTGCCCTCCTCGGAGCTGAGCGGACCGGCGAGCGCGACGCTCTTAACGCCTGACAGCGGCAGGATCCCGTCGTTTTCAAGCAGGACGGCGCATTCCGCGCCGGCTTTCCTCGCCGCCGCTCTGTGTTCGGGACAGAAGAAGCAGTCTTCGCCCGAAGGATCCACGTACGGCTCGTCGAACAGACCGATAAAGTATTTCAGCGTGAGGATCGAGAAGACCGATTCGTCGACGTCCTCCTCTTTTATCTTTCCCTCTTTGATCAGAGCGGGGAACGTGTCGTTGTAAAGGTCGCCCGCCATGACCATGTCGACGCCGGCGTTGAACGCCTTTTCCGCCGCGTCGCCGCCGTCCTCGGCGTAGCCGTGCGCGATCAGCTCGCCGATCGCCCCGGCGTCGGATACGACGAAGCCGCGGAAACCGAACTGCTCCCGAAGCACGTCTTTCAACAGATACCTGTTCGCCGTGGCGGGCACGCCGTTCACGTCGTTGAAAGCCGACATAACGGTCGCCGCGCCGGCCTCCACGCCCGCTCTGAACGGCGGCAGATACACGTCTTGGAGCGTCTGCGGCGACATATCGGCGGTGTTGTAATCGCGTCCGCCGACGCACGCGCCGTACGCCGCGTAATGCTTCATGCAGGCGTAGATGTGATCCTTTCCCGGCCTGTCGCCGTCGCCCTGGAAGCCGCGGACCGCCGCTTCGGCAAAGCGCGAGCACAGATACGTGTCCTCGCCGTATCCCTCCATGATCCTGCCCCAGCGCGGATCGCGCGCGATATCGACCATCGGCGCGAACGTCCATTTGAGTCCCGCGCGGTAAGCCTCCTTCGCGGCGATCCCGTTGCATTGCCGCGTAAGCTCCGGATCCCACGAGCAGGACTGCGCGAGCGGCGTCGGGAACGTAGTGCGGTAGCCGTGAATCACGTCGTCAGCGAACAGCGCGGGTATCGGCGTGCGCGTGGCTTTGAGCAGATCCTTCTGTATTCCGTTCGTCTTTCCGGCGCCTTTTATCGTCAGATACGATCCGACCTTGCCCTCGCTGAAATGGTCCTCGAACCGCTGCTCATTGTCGGAATATATCGACGTTCCGAACTGTGAAAGCTGACCGATCTTTTCTGTCAGAGTCATTTTTGAGAGCAGTGCGCGCGCTTTTTCGCGCGCCGCCTCATACGCCTGCGAATACATCATGTTTTTCATATCACACCGCCGTCATTTTTTTCAAAATTATAACATATCGCATCGTATTTGTCAAGAACGCTGAAGATATCTTGACACGGCCGTAAAAATATGTTATATTTATATCAGTGATATATAAAGGTGAACGGATATGATAAGAAAGATCTTGTCTCTGATACTGACCGCGGTCTTCGCGCTGTCCGCGCTGATCTCGTGCACGGGCGACTCCGAAACGACGCCGGCCGGCACAGTGACCGCCGCGCCCGACACGGAGGTGACTGATACCGAAGCCGACGTGACCGACGCCCCGGAAGATCCGGTCGTCACCGTAAAAGACGTGAAGATCGGCGGCGTGCCGCTCAGTGATTTCTGCGTCGTCACCGCGGAGGACGCGGCGTCGGGCATAAATTCCGGTGCGAAAGACCTTATAAGGCTGATAAAATTCGCGACAGGGTACGGACTCGAGCTGAAAACGCCCGCCGACCGGACGGAGCACGCGATAGTCCTCGGCAGCATCGAAGGCGTGCCGCAGAAGCTTACCGACGCGCTGACGGAAGTAAAGGACGACGGCTACGCGCTGATCCAGGACGGAGCGGATCTGTATATTTCCGGCGTGATCAACCGCGGGACGGTCAACGGCCTGTACGATTTTCTGCAGGATTATCTCGGGATGAGGTTTTATTCCGAGACTTTCACGTACGTAAAGGAAGAATACGTCAAAAACGTGCCGGCGGGGCAGAGAACGGTCTTCAACCCGATCTTCCCGGGACGCTACAACTGGTCGCGTTCTTCCGAGGTAAAGGTGCAGAGATTCGTCAACCGTACCAAGAGCACAAGCATAAAATACGCCGGCTCTCACAACCTCGGCTCGCTTGCAAAGACCGGCGACGGATTCTCGTCTCAGCCGTGCCTGTCAGATCAGAAGATCGTTGACACGGTTTTCGAAAGCCTCTGCGCCCAGATAGACAAAAACCCGACGAAGACGCTTTTCCACATCAACCAGAACGACGGCGGCAAATTCTGCACCTGCGCCGAATGCAAAGCAAAAAACGAGGCGGCGGGCGGCACCGTGATGGGCTCGCTGCTCGTGTTCATCAACGAGATCGCCGACAGAGTCAAAGAGAAATATCCGGACAGACAGATAGATATCCTCACCTATGCCTATAAAGAGACGACTATCGCGCCCGATCCGTCGTTTGTCGTTCCGCGCGATAATGTCGTGATCGGTCTGTGCATGATGGACGGCTCGTGCTTCAATCACGCGTACAACGATCCGAATTGCGAACACAACAGCGAGACGTTCAAAAATATGCAGAACTGGGCGAATATCTGCAAAAAGCTTTCAATATACGATTACTCTTACAACCACGCATCGTATGAGGCGTCCGTAGGTCCGGACATAAACGTACTCTGGGACAATATGCAGGCGTTCATGCAGCTCGGCTGCACAGGACTTCTGTTCGAGGGAGAACACCTCGCCGAGACGGGCGAGTTCTGCGAGCTGCGCAACTATCTGATAAACCGCCTTATGTGGCAGCCCGACGTCAGCCGCGAGCAGTTCATCACGTGGCGCGACGAATTCCTCGCCGACTACTACGGCGAAGCCGCGCCTTACATACTCGAATACATAGAGCTCGTAAACGATACCTCGAGACGCGTCGGTCTGACCGAGTGGAACGGCCACACGTCCGTTTACACCGATCCGAAGGTCTTCTACGCGCCGAGCGTCGACGGCAAGAAGGATTACACCGTTATAAAGAAATGCGGCGAGCTGTGGGACGAGGCGCTTTCATGTCAGCTTGACGACGAACAGTTCGCGCACGTTGAAAAATCGTCGGTACATTTCCGCGCTTTCCAGCTTAAATTCGGAGAGACCTCGGCGGTCAAGCGTGCGGCGGGTAAAATCTACAGTGCATTATGCGACAAATACACGAACAACTGGGACGGCACGCTGACGGCGAAAGGCACCGTAGAGGGCTTTTCGACCGAGATTCCGTCCGAAGGACTCGAATTCCGCCGGTACGCCGACGGCACCCTGTACGTCTCCGACGTCGGCACGTTCCGCGCGGGCGTACTCGTCGTACCCACGCAGTATGAAGGCTCCAAAGTTACGTCCGTCGGGCGCAACGCTTTCGCACGCGCGGGAAGCGTCGTCGAGCTTTACGTTCCGGAGGGGATCGAGTATATCGGCACGTACGCCTTCAGCAACTGCCCGAACCTTAAAGTCGTTCATCTTCCCGCTTCGCTGCAGACGCTCGGTTACGGCGCCTTCGGCGTCGTCGGCAAGGACGACCGGGTATGCGTAAGACTGACCGAGATATACTTTGAGGGCACGTCGGAGCGCTGGACGCAGTTATACGGTGAATACAACTCCGCCTGGAACACGCTGAAGGACGTGACGGTCCATTGTTCTGACGGCGATCTCACGCTTTGAGCGCGGCAGCCTTAATTATGTCAAGATATCTTTTCAATTATATCTATTGAAACAAGTATATATATTATGATATACTTGAGTTGATCGTAGGAATGTACGGTCACATTTCACAATTTGAAAGGATCTGCGTAAAATGAAGAAAACTGTCGCGGCGATCCTCGCCGTAATCATGCTTTTCGCGGCATTAGCCGGATGCACCGGTGAAGAACAGACGACGACCGACGACGTTGTGATCCCGGGATCCGGGACCGGAGAACCTGATCCGGAGCCTGCTTCCGTTATGAAGATCGGCGGAGTCGGTATCGAAGAATTTTCCGTTGTGACCGCCCCGGACGCCAACGCCGCGGTAACGGCGGCCGCCGCTGATTTTATCAGTTTGATAAAGCTCGCCGCGAACGTCGAGCTGCCGCTTCTGACGGAAGCGCCGGCTGACGGACATGCGATAATACTCGACGTGACGCCGTCTGATACCGACGCCGTCAAAGCCGCAAGAGCCGAAGTCAGAGAAGACGGCTACGCGATGCTTGAGGAAAACGGCAATCTCTACATAACCGGCGCGATCCCGAAAGGAACGTCAAACGGCATGTATGACTTCCTGCAGGACTATCTCGGACTCCGTTTCTATTCCGGAACGTTCACGTACGTGCGCAGGGACGGCATAAAGGACCTGCCGAGCGGCGCGCGCAAGGTGTTCAATCCCGTTTTCCTGTACAGGAACAACTACTGTACGGAAGTGATGATGAACATCAACAACTATCAGGCGCGCACAAAGGGATACGGAACGATGCCCGGCGGCACCGGCGGACCGCATAACCTCGGACCGCGCTCCGGTAAAGGCGGCGCTACGAGCCCGCAGCCGTGCTTCTCGGACCCCGAGGTCTACGAGACAGTGCTTGAAAGCGTTAAAAAGAGTATAAAGACCGACGCCGTCGGCGTCAAACAGGTCATAAACGTCTGTCAGAACGACAGCAACGCTTACTGTAAATGCGAACAATGCGCCGCGAAGGACGAGGCGGCGGGCTCTCACATGGGCGCACAGTTGATGTTCATAAACGACATAGCCCGCGCGGTAAAGGAGCTTTATCCCGATCTCGATATCGACATACTGACGCTTGCGTACCAGTATTCCGAGGTGCCGCCGGATCCCGAAGTGGTAAAGCCGGAAGACAACGTTATCATACAGCTGTGCCTGATAACGGCGTGCTTCACTCACAGCTTCGACGACCCGGAATGCGAAACGAACGTAAAGACGTTCAGGAATATTGAAGGCTGGTCGAAGATCTGCAAAAAACTGTATATCTGGGACTACGCCGTCTGCGATTCGTCCGTCAACCATCCCGGTCCCAACCTCAACGTGCTTTGGGAGAACATGCAGAGCTTCAAGAAAAACAACGTCATCGGCCAGTTCCAGAACAGCTTCGGCGTTGAGACCGGCGAGTTCGAGGAACTCCGCCAGTATCTGATCGGCAGACTGCTCTGGAATCCGGATATCACGAAAGAAGAATTCTACCGTCTGTGGGACGAATTCATGGAGGATTATTACGGCGCCGCCGCTCCGTTTATCCGCGAATACATGGATATCATCAACGAGAACACCCGCAAAACGGGTATAACCGACTGGAACGGACATACGTCGATCTGGACCGACGACAAAGTGTACTACACTCCCAATATAAACGGCAAAAAGAACTACGAGACGATGAACAAATGCACGGAACTGTGGAACAAGGCGTTTGAATGCCGGCTCGACGACGTGACGTTTGCGCACGTGGAAAAATCATCGCTGCATTACCGCGAGTGGGAATCGAAATACTCGGAGGACCGCACACTGAAACGCGCCGCCTCGGCTGAATTCAAGGCGCTTTGCGATAAATATACGTACGACTACGACGAAAGCCTGCTGCCGGCCGGACCGACGGAGGGCTTCAGCCCCGAAATCCCGTCCGAAGGGCTCGAGTTCAGAGAATACGAGGACGGCACCCTTTACGTCTCCGACGTCGGCACGTTCCACGCCGGCATGCTCGTGATACCGGCCAAAGTCGACGGCAAGACCGTAACCGCGGTGGGTCAGAGCGCGTTCTCGCGCGCGACGTGCATCGTTGAAGTCCACGTGCCCGAGGGTATCGAGTATATCGGGACTTACGCGTTCCGCGGCTGCAACGATATGACCGCGGTCTATCTGCCGGCGAGTCTTAAAACTCTCGGCTACGGCGCGCTCGGCATCACCAAGACCGGGCATTACAGCACTGAAAAGCTCACCGATGTTTATTACGCCGGCACGACGGAGCAGTGGAAACAGCTGTACAACGCCGAAAACGGACACCAGAACACACTCGCCGGCATCACGGTGCACTGCGCCGACGGCGACGTTATAAATTGAAACGGATGAAGAATATGAAAAAGAATTTTGCTGCTCTAATTTCACTACTGCTGATCGCCGCGTCGGTATTCACGCTCGGCTCGTGCGCAAAGCGCCCCGGGACGGGTACGGCGGCCGATACAACGTACAGCGGTCTCGTGATCTTCACTGATCCGGAGACCGACGCGCCGCCGACCGAGGCTGAAACTACCGGCCTGCCCGACGCGACGGAAGCACCCGAGTCCGATACGGAGGCCCCCGTGACCGGGCAGGATACGACGGTATCCGACACTACGGCGGCGCCGGTCACAACGACGGCGCCGGATACCACGACGGCGCCGGACACCACCAAAGCCCCCGAGACGACGAAGGCTCCCGAGACGACGAAAGCTCCGGAGACCACGAAAGCGCCGGAGACAACCAAAACTCCCGAGACCGAGCCGCCGAAGATCGACGAGAACGGCACGTATACGTCAAAGGACGACGTGGCGCTTTATATCCATACGTACGGAAAACTGCCGAAAAACTTCATAACCAAATCTCAGGCGCAGAAAGCCGGCTGGAAAGGCGGCGGTCTTGACAGTACCAAAGGTTTGTACGGCATGTGCATCGGCGGCGATTCGTTCGGAAACAACGAAAAACTGCTGCCCACGAAGAGCGGCAGAAGGTATTATGAATGTGATATAGACACGCTCCACGCCAAGAGCAGAGGAGCGAAGCGCATCGTGTATTCAAACGACGGGCTGATATTCTATACCGACGACCATTACGAGTCGTTCAAACAGCTTTATTGAGGTGAGTTATGTTTACAAAAAAGATCGAAGTCGACGCGTCGCTGTTCACGGACAGAAAAGCCGTGCACGACGCGCTGAGAGCCGCGATAGGCTCCGAGGACTACATAGGCAGCAATCTTGACGCGTTGAACGACGTGCTTACGTCGATCGGCAGAAAAACGAGAATAAAGATCAGGCATTTTTGCGCCGCAAGGGATAACCTCGGCGAATACGCGGAGACGCTCGCGTACGTTCTCGCGTCCGCCGCATGCTCAAATCCGTACCTTACGGTGATTTTCGAATGATTTTAATAAATGCGTATTGCATTTTAAAAAAATCATGGTATAATAGAATAAAAAGATCACCTTGAAAAGAAAGGCGGTATAATCATGAAAAAAGCGATCTCGCTGATACTTGCCGCGGCGCTTGCAGCCGCGCTCGTACCGGCTCTCATGCTGACCGCGTCGGCGGCGACTGACGAATTTCCGATAATCGAGTCCGCGCCGAAGAACGTCTGCTGGCCGGAAGGAACGATGGCGTCGTATCAGTGCGTCTGCAGCAACGACAAGGGACATGAGAAATTCAGCTACAACTGGTTTATCACGTTCGACGGCAAGGAATACCCCATCGGAGTCGGCAGCAAATCGACCGATCCGTGGAGAAAATACGTCGATTTTTCCGGCGGTATGACCGGTACCATCGGCAACGTGCTGTGGCTCGATAAGGTCCAGAAAGGTCTCGACGGCTCGCTCATGCGCTGCACCGTAAGCAGCAAGTCGCAGAGCAGTACGGTCTATTTCCGCATTATGGTAGGCGACTCCACGATGTTCAGCCCGCCCGATATAACGGCGCCGGTATTCGTGACCTGCGACCAGGGCGAAGACATAACCCTTACCGTCTCCGGCAAACCGACGAGCGGCAACGTGACCGAGATAAAGGATTTCATAACTTATCAGTGGTATGAATCGTCCGATAACGATATATATCATATCAAAGCGATAATCGACGGCGACGATACCCATAACGGCAAGACCTATAAGCCGAACACAAACGTGCCCGGTACGTATTTCTACGCGTGCGGCGTGTTCGACGGAGAGGGCGAGCCGATGGCGAACTACAGTTATACGAATATGATAATCGTTGAAGTGCTTGAGGCGATCGAGAACGTTTCGATGGAAGTGTCGTACATGCCCGACAAAACGGAATACTACGTCGGCGAATCGTTCGATCCAAAGGGAATGGTCGTCAGAGTCTGGCGCTCCGACGGATATCTCGATCTTAAGGACGGCAACAAGCTCAAATTCGAACCCTCGAGCTTCAGCAAAGAAGGTGAGCAGAAGGTCAAGCTCATATACGAGGACATAAGCACCGAGATAACGGTAAAGGTGACCAAAAAGACCGTCGCTCCCCCCAAGATAACTGAACAGCCGAAGGGCGGCACGTTCAAGATCGGTACGGAATGCACGCTGCGCGTGAAAGCCGAATCATCCGACGGAACGCTTTCATATCAGTGGTATCAGAAGGAGAACGGCAAGGATAAGACGCTCATACCGGACGCCACCGCGCAGATCTACATACCGCCCCAGACGGAAGGCGAGATCGCTTACAGCTGCGTAGTCTCCGTAACGGCGGGCGGCGCGGTCGTATCCGAAGCCGAATCCGCATCAGCCGTAGTTAAATACGAGGCGGAGGCGACGACGGCGCCGGACACGACGGCGGAAGACACGTCAGCCGTAACGACCGAAGCGGACGCCACGGATCCAGGCACGGATGAGCCCGCCGAAACGACCGGCGCGCAGACCGCGGATGTCGGCGGCACCGACAGCGATTCGCTCGTTCCGGGCGACGATAATACCTCCTCTGTAGGCGGTCAGGGCGCCGGGTCCTCAAAAGCGATGATAATAGTGCTCGCGGCGGTAGCCGGAGCGATGGTCGTCGGAGTCGGCGTCACGATAGCCGTGCTGATTGCGGCGGCAAAAAAGAAAAAAGCGTAAAATAAATGAATAGCGGCGGAGGCGTGCGTCTCCGACGCTTTCACAGAGCGGCTCAAATGTCGGTAAAAGTATTGACAAAACAGTTGCCGTGATGTATAATAAGACAACGAAACTTTTACAGAGGTGCATTTATGGATACCGGATTCAACCCCGTACAGGAAAAGAAGGAAAAAGTATTTCTCGGTCTGCTCGGAGCGTTCCTGTTCTCGCTCGCGGGAGCTGTCGTCTGGGTCATTCTTGACATGATCGGATTCATCGCCGCGCTGTCGGGCCTCGTCGGCGTGTTCTGCGCGATACAGGGCTACCGCATTTTCGCGGGCAAGCTGAGTAAAAAAGGTATAATATTCTCGGTTATTATAGCGTTTCTCGTGCTCGTGCTTGCGTGGTACGGCTGTCTTGCAAAGGACGTGATGAACGCATCCAAGGAATGGTACGCTGCGGGAGAGATCGAATCGCCGCTCACGTACGGACAGGCGTTCTCCATCGCGTTCCTTTATCTGACGGAAAAAGAGATACTGAAATCGTACGGTCTGTCGCTGCTGCTCGGCCTCGGCTTCGCCGTGCTCGGCTCGATCGGTACGATCAAAACGAACTTCGGCCGCGTCAAAGCGGAAAAGACGGCTCAGCAGCAGATGGCGGATCCGGCGATAGCGGAGAAGTTCGGAAAGCCCGCGGAGCAGGTCCCGGAC
>JAGDCE010000071.1 GCA_017958705.1 Clostridia bacterium | reverse complement strand
TCCCCGCCCCCCTCTACCGCCCCCAAACCCCCGCCTCCCCCCAACATCTGTTGGGGCTTTTGACGACGGGTCGTCGAGGGCGCCGACCTCTACAGACCGGCCGCGCACCCCCCTCAGATCTCTGATCTGCGGGTGGGGAAAGGGGGGATTGGGGGATTTGAGGGGTGGGCACTCCCCCGGTGCGCCGTATGGTGATCCGAATGTCGCGCAGTAGGGGTTCCCCGCCGCGAACTCAAGAGCGGTTGGGGTTCCCGTAGCGACACCTTGAACAAAAAAAGCGATCCCGATTTTACTCGGGACCACCGGGGATCATTTGAATTTCTTTACCGTTTCTTCTATTCCCGCGAGCTTCTCCTTATACGCCGCGAGCTTTTTGCGTTCGCCCTCGATGACGGCGGCGGGCGCTTTGGACACGAAGCCTTCGTTGCCGAGCTTCTTTTCCACGCGGCCGATCTCCTCCCTCATCTTTTCCGCTTCTTTTTCAAGGCGTTTGCGTTCCGCTTCCATGTCGACCAGCTCGCCGAGCGGGATATATATCCTCGCCGACGGCGTTATGATGCTGACCGAACCTTCGTCGGAATAGCCGTCGGTCACGGTCACGTCGGACGCCGACGCAAGTTTTTTGAAGAATACGGACGTCAGTTCGTTGAACGCGTCTTTGTTCTCGGTCACGATGAACACGGACGCTTTTTTCGACGGCGCGACGTTCATCTCCGCGCGTCTGTTCCTTATCGCGCGGATAGCCTCGATAACCGCCGCCATGTGCTGTTCGTCCTCGGGGAACGAAAGCGAAGGATCAGACTCGGGATAGCGCGAGATCATGATGCTTTCCGTATCGTGCGGGATCGCCTGATACAGCTCTTCGGTAACGAACGGCATATACGGATGAAGCATCTTAAGCGTGCCGGTGAGCACGTAAAGTATCACGCGCTGAGCGTTTTCGCGCTCTTCCTTGTCGTCCGAGAGCAGTCTCGGTTTGATGAGCTCGATATACCAGTCGCAGAATACATCCCAGACGAAATCGTACAGTTTCGACAGCGCCACGCCGATCTCGAATTTGTCCGTATTCGCGGTCACCTCGGAGACGACTCTGTTGTATACCGAGAGGATCCATTTGTCCTCGACGTGGAGTTTTTCCGCGTCGGGCAGACATAGATCTTCCGTCGAGAGATTCATCAGAACGAATCTCGCCGCGTTCCAGATCTTGTTCGTGAAGTTTCTCGCCGCCTCGATCTTCTCGTCGGAGAAGCGCATATCGTTTCCGGGCGAATTGCCGGTCGCGAGCGCGAAGCGGAGCGCGTCGGCGCCGTATTTTTCAATGATTTCGATCGGATCTATGCCGTTGCCGAGCGACTTCGACATCTTCCTGCCGAGCGCGTCGCGCACGAGACCGTGGATGAACACCGTCGAGAACGGCTCTTTTCCGGTCTGCTCGATCGACGAGAATATCATCCTCGACACCCAGAACGAGATTATGTCGTATCCGGTCACGAGCACGTCTGTCGGGAAGAAGCGCTTCAGGTCTTCCGTGTCCTGCGGCCAGCCGAGCGTGGAGAACGGCCAGAGCGCGGACGAGAACCACGTGTCGAGCACGTCTTCGTCCTGACGTACCGGAGCGCCGCAGTGCGGGCAGGTCGTTATATCCGTGCGCGAGACGGTCATTTCGCCGCAGGCGTCGCAGTAGAACGCCGGTATGCGGTGGCCCCACCAGAGCTGACGGCTGATGCACCAGTCGTGCAGGTTTTCCATCCAGTTGATATAGGTTTTCGTGAATCTTTCGGGCACGAATTTTATCCTGCCCTCTTTGACGGCGTCGATCGCGGGCTGTATCATCGGACCCATCTTCACGAACCACTGATCTGACGTCAGCGGCTCGACGGTCGTTCCGCAGCGGTAGCATTTGCCGACGTTGTGGACGTGATCCTCGGTCTTTACGAGATATCCGCCGGCGTTCAGATCCTCAAGGATCGCACGCCTGCACTCGTATCTGTCCATGCCTGCGTATTTTCCGCCCTCGGCGCTGATCGTCGCGTCGTCGTTCATCATGCGGATCACGGGCAGATCGTGTCTCTGACCTACAAGAAAGTCGTTCGGGTCGTGCGCCGGCGTGATCTTGACGCAGCCGGTCCCGAATTCGCGGTCGACGTAATCATCAGCGACGACGGGTATCTCACGCCCGACGAGCGGGAGGATGAGCGTTTTGCCCACGAGATGCGCGAATCTGTCGTCCTCGGGGTTCACCGCGACGGCGGTGTCGCCGAGCATCGTTTCCGGACGGGTGGTCGCCACGGTCACGTATTCGTCGCTGTCCTTCACGGGGTATCTGATATACCAGAAATGCCCGGGATCCTCGGCGTATTCGACCTCGGCGTCCGACAGCGCGGTGCGGCAGTGCGGACACCAGTTGATTATGCGGTAGCCTCTGTAAATGAGACCTTTTTCATAAAGATTGGTGAACACCTCGCGCACGGCGGCGGAAAGTCCGTCGTCCATCGTGAAGCGCAGTCTGTCCCAGTCGCAGGACGAGCCGAGCGTCTCGAGCTGTTCGATTATGCGGGAGCCGTATTTGTTCTTCCACGCCCAGACGCGCTCAAGGAACTTGTCCCTGCCGAGGTCGTATCTCGTCAGACCTTCGTTGACGCGGAGGTTTTCCTCGACCTTTATCTGCGTCGCGATGCCGGCGTGGTCCGTGCCCGGTACCCACAGCGCGGCGTAACCTTTCATTCTCTTATAGCGGATCAGGATGTCCTGAAGGGTCTCGTCGAGCGCGTGACCCATATGGAGCTGACCCGTGACGTTGGGAGGCGGGATGACTATCGTGAAGGTCTCTTTCTTCCTGTCGTCGTCCGGTTTGAAATAACCTTTTTCACGCCATGTGCCGTAGATCCGTTTTTCTACGGATCTCGGATCGAAATTTTTGGCAAGCTCTTTCATGGGGATTCTCCTTTGATAAAAAATAATATCCCGTCCTGATCAGGACGGGATAGACCGTGGTACCACCTGAATTCGCGCGGATATCCGCGCCTCGTTTCTCCTGACGGGGAGTGCCGTCGCACGCTAATGACGGACGCGTTCACGTGCGCTGCTCCGGAATGACGGGACGCCTGCCTTATAACGCGCTTCCAGCCGCGGCGCGTCTCTCTGGATAAGGCTTTACGGGTCTTTATTTCCATCGTTGCATTTTCGGTAAGTATATCACGCTTTTCGTGTTTTGTCAAGGATATTTTTCAAATTCGGCGATACGCACAAAAAAATCAATACCGATGCCACAAAATTTTCATTATTTCAGCGGCGTCACACTTGCTTTTTTAAAAAACAAAGTATATAATACATATTATCGCAATATTTTAAAACCGGAGATAGAAAATGAAAGGAAAAGAACCTGTTTTTACCGGCGCGGCCACTGCGATAGTCACCCCGTTCCGTAACGGAGAAGTAGACTATGACGCGCTCGGGGACATCATTGACGGACAGATAGCGGCAGGCATCGACGCGATCGTCGTCTGCGGCACAACGGGAGAGGCTTCCACCCTTACCGACGAAGAACACCGGGAAGTCATAAAGTATACCGTTCAGAGAACAGCCAAACGCGTTCCCGTCATAGCCGGAACGGGTTCGAACGACTATGCCTACGCGATAGATCTTTCTCTGCACGCCTGCGAGGTCGGTGCCGACGCGCTGCTGCACGTCACGCCTTACTACAACAAGGCGTCTCAGAGAGGCCTCGTTCAGTATTTCTCGAAAATAGCGGATAACGTGTCGAAGCCAGTAATACTTTACAACGTGCCGTCGCGCACGGGCTGTGCGATAGGTATCGACGCGTATAAGGAGCTCGCCCAGCATCCGAACATTATCGCCACGAAAGAGGCTTGCGGCGATCTGTCGTTCATCGTCAAGCTCTGTCACGCCGTCGGCGACGTGATAGACATCTATTCCGGCAACGACGACCAGATCGTGCCGATGATGAGCCTCGGCGCCAAAGGCGTAATATCAGTGCTCGCGAATATCGCCCCGGCGGTAACTCACGAGATGGCGAAGGCGTGCCTTGACGGCGACTTTGCGCGCGGCGCACAGCTGCAGCTCGATTATCTCGATATCATCAACGCGTTGTTCATGACCGTGAATCCTATTCCGGTGAAATCCGCGATGGCGATGCTCGGCATGTGCGCGGACGAACTGCGTCTGCCGCTGTGCACGATGACCGAAGCGGAGAACGAAAAGCTGAAAAAAGTGCTTGACTCATACGGAGGAAGACTGAAATGATACGTATACTGCTCGTTGGCGCCAACGGAAGGATGGGACGCGCCGTTTCCGCCGCGTGCGGAGCGGAGCACAGGATAGCGGCGAGAGTTGATTCAGCCATATCCGACGGAGTGTACAACGATATTTCTTTCGTGCTTGAAAAATGCGACGTCATAGTCGATTTTTCCTCGCACGACTATACGAAAAACGTGCTTGAATACGCGGAGAAAAATAACATCCCCGCCGTCATCGCCACGACCGGCCATACGGACGAGGAGCTGCGGCAGATCCGCGAGGCGGCGAAAAACGTCGCCGTGTTCAAATCGGGCAACATGAGCGTCGCCGTGAACGTGCTCTGCCGTCTCGCCGCGGAAGCGGCGTCGATGCTCGGCGGGTTCGACATAGAGATAATAGAGACGCACCACAGAAACAAACTCGACGCGCCGTCCGGAACCGCGCTGATGATCGCGTCGTCGATCGAGGAGGCGGCGGGCGAGCTGACGTACGTATCCGACCGCACGCAGCGCTCGCAGAAGCGCCCGGACAACGAGATCGGCATACACAGCGTCAGAGGCGGCACCGACACGGGCGAGCACGAGGTGATATTCTTCGGCAACGGCGAAAGGCTCAGCATTAAGCACGTCGCCGAGGGCAGAGAACTGTTCGCGCAGGGGGCGCTCCGCGCGGCTTCGTTCATGATCGGAAAACCCGCGGGTTACTACGACATGAAGGACCTTCTGTCACAGAGCGTACAAAAAGGAGAATAAATGATAAAATTCACAAAAATGCACGGCTGCGGCAACGATTACGTTTACGTCGACTGCCTCGACGGGAATATCCCCGCGGACCCGAACGGTCTTTCAATTAAGATCTCGGACAGACGCAAGGGCGTCGGCGGCGACGGTCTCGTGCTGATCTGCCCGTCGGATAAAGCCGACGCGTTCATGCGTATGTTCAACGCCGACGGCAGCGAGGGAAGGATGTGCGGCAACGCGATCCGCTGCGTCGGAAAATACATGTACGACCGCGTGTGCGGAAAAGACGAAATAAGCATCGAGACTCTGTCAGGCATAAAGTATCTTAAAATGAAGGCGGAAAACGGCAGGGCGTCGGGCGCCACGGTCGATATGGGCGCGGCGGGCTTCGAATGCGCGAAGATACCCGCGGTATACGACGGCGAATGCATCGGGCGGACCGTGCGCGTCGCCGGAGGCGAATATGAGGTAAGCCTCGTTTCGATGGGAAGCCCGCACTGCGTCGTGTTCTGCGAGGATCCCTACGCACTGGATCTTGAAAAGACCGGCCCGCTGTTCGAGCACGATCCGCTGTTCCCGCAGGGAGTCAATACGGAATTCGTGAAAGTGACCGGTGAAAGAGAACTGCTGATGCGCGTATGGGAGCGCGGCTCGGGCGAGACGTTCGCCTGCGGCACCGGCGCCTGCGCCGCGGTGTCCGCCGCTGTCAGGCTCGGATACTTCGACGAGGGAGAACCGGTCGCCGTGGTAATGCGCGGCGGCGTGCTCACGATCGAATATACAAAGGACACGGTCTTTATGACCGGTGAGGCGGTCGCCGTCGCTGACGGTATTTATTACGGAGAATGATATGAAACTCAACGGCTGTTACGACGATCTGAAAGACAGCTATCTGTTCCATACGGTGGCTGTCAGGACCGGAGAATATAAAGAAAAGCATCCCGACGCCGATATAATAAAACTCGGGATCGGCGACGTTACGCGCCCGCTGCCCGCCGCGTGCGTGCAGGCGATGAAAGCGGCGTGCGACGAACAGCTTACCGTCGAAGGCTTTCGCGGCTACGGCCCGTACGAAGGCTTCGACTTCCTGCGAGAGGCGATCTCGGGCTATTACGCGCGCCGCGGTACGAAAGTCGCCGCGCACGAGATCTACGTTTCGGACGGCGCAAAAAGCGATATAGGAAACATACTCGATCTGTTCGATCGCGACAATACCGTGCTCGTACCGGATCCCGTGTATCCCGTTTACGTCGATACGAACGTGATGTGCGGCAGAAAGGTCATCTACGCTCAGGCAAACCGTGAGAACGGATTTCTGCCGATGCCGGACGAAGCCGTCGACGCCGATCTGATATACATCTGTTCGCCCAACAACCCGACGGGCGCGGCGTATACGAGAGAAGCGCTTAAAGAATGGGTAGGATACGCGAACTCGCACGGCGCGCTGATACTGTACGACGCGGCGTACGAGGCGTTCGTCACCGATCCTTCGCTCGCCCGCTCGATATACGAGATCGAAGACAGCAGATACTGCTGCATAGAGTTCTGCAGTTTTTCAAAGAACGCGGGATTCACCGGCGAAAGATGCGGATGGTGCGTGCTGCCCGACGAGCTTGTCGTGAACGGTAAAAAACTCGCCGACATGTGGCTGCGCCGACAGTCAACGAGATACAACGGCACGCCGTACGTGATCCAGCGCGGCGCGGAAGCGGCGTTCTCGGCCGAGGGTATGATACAGACGGCGGAAAATATCGAGTATTACAGAAAGAATGCGCGGATGATCGGCGGCTGCCTTGACGCGCTCGGGATTTACTACACCGGCGGCGTCAACTCGCCGTATATCTGGATGAGATGCCCGGACGGGCTCGGATCGTGGGAGTTCTTTGATCTTCTGCTCGATAAATGCCGCGTCGTCGGCACGCCGGGAGAGGGTTTCGGAGCCTGCGGAAAGGGATATTTCCGCTTAACGTCGTTCAATACGCATGAAAAGACCGCGGAAGCGGCTGACAGAATAAGGAAATACTTCGGATGAGCGAGACCGTAAACGTCGTCGGCGCCGGCCTCGCCGGATGCGAGGCGGCTTATCAGATATCCCGCCGCGGCGTCGGCGTAAGACTGTACGAGATGAAGCCGATAAAGTATACGCCCGCTCACAGATCGCCGAATTTCGCCGAGCTCGTCTGTTCGAATTCGCTGCGCGCCGCGCAGATAACTAACGCGATAGGCCTGCTCAAAGAAGAACTGCGCGTCTGCGGCTCGCTTATAATGGAGGCGGCCGATGTAAGCCGCGTTGAAGCCGGCGGCGCGCTCGCGGTCGACAGGGAACTGTTCTCGTCGTATATCACGGATAAGATCAGAAACGACGGGGGAATAGAGATAATCGAGGGTGAGGTGAGCCGGATCCCGGACGGGATCACCGTGATCGCCACCGGCCCGCTCACGTCAGACGCGTTGTCCGCTGAAATAGCGAAACTGACCGGCGACAGACAGCTCCACTTTTTCGACGCCGCGGCGCCGATCGTGTCCGCGGACAGCATAGATATGAGCGTCTGCTTTTACCAGTCGAGATACGACAAAGGCGAGGCGGCGTATATAAACTGCCCGATGGATGAGGAAACGTATAAAGCGTTTTACGAAGCCTTGATATCGGCGGAAAGGGCGCCGCTTCACGGATTCGAAAAGGATCCGAAGGTGTTCGAGGGCTGTATGCCCGTGGAGGTCATGGCGTCTCGCGGATTCGATACGCTGCGCTACGGACCGCTGAAGCCGGTCGGGCTCACCGACCCGCGCACCGGCGCCGAGCCTTACGCGGCGGTCCAGCTGAGAGCGGAGAACAGGGAAAAGACGATGTTCAATATCGTCGGCTTTCAGACGAATCTGACTTTCCCGGAACAGCGCCGCGTGTTCGGGATGATCCCCGGCCTGCAAAACGCCGAATTTTTAAGATACGGCGTGATGCACAGGAATACGTATATTAACTCTCCCGGATTTCTGGGAGCGGATTACGGCGTCCTGTCGCGCCCCGGACTTTACTTCGCGGGGCAGATGACCGGCGTCGAAGGGTATATCGAGTCGACCGGTTCCGGATTCGTCGCCGGCGTCAACGCCGCCAGGCGCGCGTCAGGCAAAGAGCCGCTTATATTCCCGGATACGACCGAGCTCGGCGCAATGGCGAAATACGTTTCCGGCGCCGAGACGAAGGACTTCCAGCCGATGAACGCGAATTTCGGCATAATCGCGCCGATCACCGAAAAGGTACGCGGCGGAAAGCGGAAGAGGTATGAATACTACGCCGAAAGAGCGCTGAAAGATATCAAAGCGATAATAGAGTCGCAACGGATTTAAAGGAGTCGCTGCGCGACAATCTTGTGGGTTTCCCACCCCGGCCGCTTACGCGGAGGGAAATGTTCCGCCCGTAGGCGGAACGTGAAATTTGACATACGTCAAGTGAAATTTGCCCTGCGGGCAAGTGAAATTCGCCTGCGGCGAGTTAAGGAGTCGCTAACGCGACAATCTTGGGGGTTCCCACCCCTCAATAACCCCCAAACCCCCTGTTCCCCTCCCATCTCTGATGGGGCACGCGGCCGGCCTGCAGGGGTCGGCGCCCACGACGACCCGTTTGCAAATGCCCCAATCAACATTGGGGGGATGGCGGGGGTAAGGGGGTGGTTAAGGGGTGAGGGGAACCCCCTGATGCGCCGAGGGACGAAGCGCACTGAACGTCCCGCAGGGACACAAATTATATTTATCGGAATTTGAAATGACGAACAAAGATTTTTGTGAAACAATAGGATACGATTTCAGAAACCCGTCGCTGCTCGACGAAGCGCTGACGCATTCGTCGTACGCCAACGAGCACAACAGGGGCGGAGAAAAGCTGAAATTCAACGAAAGGCTTGAATTCTTCGGAGACGCGATACTTGAATTTCTGTGCAGCGAATACCTGTTTTCCGCATATAAAAATCTGCCGGAGGGCACGTTGACGAAGATGCGCGCGGCGGCGGTATGCGAGGAATCGCTCGCTGTGCTCGGCAGACGGATCGGACTCGGCGAGGCGCTTTACCTCGGCAAAGGCGAGGAGCAGAACGGCGGGCGCGAGAATCCGTCCATAATCGCGGACGCGTTCGAGGCGCTGCTCGCGGCGATATATCTCGACGGCGGGCGTGACGCGGCGGAAGCGTTCCTTTATCCGCTGCTGATACCGCAGATCAAAACGGTCTGTGTCCAGAGCAAAGACTACAAATCGCTGCTTCAGCAGTTCATACAGAACGAGCCGGGCGAAAGCGTCGAATACGTGCTCGAAAGCGAGGACGGCCCGAGCCACAACAAGACGTTTTACATGTGCGTCAAGTATCAGAACAACGTCGTCGGCCGCGGCAGCGGAAAGAGCAAGCGCGCGGCGGAACAGGCGGCGGCGCACGACGCGCTCGTCCTGTTCGGTGAGATCGCCGATGAGACATAAAAACATACCCGTTTTCATCCCGCACCTCGGCTGCCCGAACGACTGCGTTTTCTGCAACCAGAGAAAGATAACCGAGCATACGACGTTCAGGGAAGAAGACGTCAAGGCGACGATCGACGAAGCGGTCGCCACGCTTCTGCCGGACGACGACGCTGAGATCGCGTTTTTCGGGGGCTCGTTCACCGGCATCGACCGGGATCTGATGATAAGACTGCTTGAACTCGGTCACTCATATATTGAATCCGGCGCGGTATCGTTCCTGCGCTGTTCGACAAGGCCGGACTATATAGACGGAGAAATACTCGGTATACTGAAAAAATACGGCGTCGGTACGGTAGAACTCGGCATCCAGTCTACGGACGATCGCGTGCTTTCGCTCTGCCGTCGCGGACACACCGCGGAGCAGTCGTACACGGCGATGAAACTTATAAAAGACGCCGGATTCGATCTGATCGGTCAGATGATGACCGGTCTGCCCGGCGCGACGCCGGAGTCGGAGATCAGGACCGCGGAGGATATCTGCAGATACGCCGACGGCGCCAGGATCTATCCGATAGTCGT